>JAOUJX010000315.1 GCA_029882955.1 Gammaproteobacteria bacterium | reverse complement strand
GCGGGACAGTTGATACACGAAGAATGTTCAAAAGTGGGCGGTGTGGTGATAAATATCGACAACCTGCAGATGGCGCACATTGCTCGTTTCGCTGGTGCCCCTATCGATAAAGGCGCAGGCGTCGATCTGTTTAAAAAATTGGGCGATCGGGTAAGTAAGGGTGAGCCACTCTATCGCATCCATGCCGAGTATCCGGCCGACTTTAATTTTGCACTGGGGCTATGCCAACGTGACAATGGTTATTTGATTGGTAGCGAAAACCAGATACCCAGTGCTTATGTGGAATTCTGATGTTACTTGGTTTCGAAGATTACCAGGTGCAGTCGCATTTACTGGCTGGAGTACTGGATACGCCATGCCGCTGATGGCGGCTTATTTGCAGGATAAATTTGACGATCCGGTTTTAATGGGGCCGGATAGTGAGTCAGAACAATGGGTGAGCGCTGTCGCCAAACCTAATCGCCGGGAATATGGTGTCTGTTAGAAAATACGCCGGGGTGACCGGGATGTGGAGATTAAGCGCGGATAGAATAAAATATGGCTTCACTCAAACCTCAAAACGGCATCGGATAGTGTCGATAAGCCTGCTGTATATCGGCAAGAACTTCTTCGTTCAAGGTAATATCGCTGGCGCCAATATTAATTGCCAGCTGGTCGAGACTGGTAGCACCTATTATTGACGAAGTGACAAAGGGGCGCTGGTTGCAGAAGGCGATGGCCATTTGTGATGGGTCTAGACCGTGTTTTTCTGCGATCGCGACGTAGGCGTCGGCTGCAGCTAGTGATATTTCGTTGGCTCGGCCGTTGAGGTCGGCGCTGATAGTCATGCGCGAACCGGGTGGTTTTTCACCACCGTGGTATTTACCGGTGAGTAGTCCACAGGCTAGCGGCGAAAACGGTAACAGGCCCACATTTTCGTTGTGTGAAAGCTCGGCCAGGTCGAGGTCGTAGGTACGATACATCAGGCTGTATTCGTTCTGGATAGAAACGACACGCGGCAGGTTATTGGCTTCAGCAATCTGCAAAAACTGTGAAGTGCCCCAACAACTCTCGTTGGATAGACCGATTTGACGAATTTTCCCGGCGTCGACTAGTGCCTTCAAGGCTTCGAGAATGGCATGAATCTCTGCGAGAGTTTCTTCGCGATTCTGGCCGGTAGGATCAAACTTCCAGGATTGACGGAAATGGTAAGAACCGCGGTTAGGCCAGTGCAACTGGTAGAGGTCGATGGTTTCGGTTCGCAGCCGTTTTAGGCTACCTTCGACGCTGGTATTGATTTTCTGCGGCGAAATCGGTGCGCCGTCCTGAATCCAGTCGATGCCTTCGCCGCTGACCTTAGTCGCGAGGATTACTTTATCCCGATTACCAGAGGCTTTAAACCAGGCGCCGATGATTTCTTCGGTGCGACCCTGTGTTTCGGCAGAGATGGGGTTGGCGGGGTACATTTCGGCGGCATCGAAAAAATTGACGCCGTGTTCGAGTGCGTAATCCATCTGAGCGTGGCCTTCGGCTTCAGTGTTTTGGGTGCCCCAGGTCATGGTGCCGAGACAGATGTCGCTGACTTTTAAATCGCTGTTTCCGAGTGTTTTGTATTTCATGATGAGCGGGTTTTATTCCTCGGTTAAATTGGATAAATCCCTGGCGGCTTCACGTAACAGGGGGATGTATTTTTCCGCATCGTCTAGCGAAAAACGAAATACCGGTGCCTGGATTGCCACCGAACTGTAAAATCGACCGGCCTTATCGGTAATAGGTACGCCGATTGCAATCATACCGTCGAAATACTCCTGATTATCGATCGATAGATTAGTGCTTCTGATTTGTTCGGTTTCATGCAGAATTTTCCTGGGGTCGGTGATAGTGTTTCGGGTATGTGCATGCAGGTCGAGATGATCGATTACGGCCTTACGTTTTTTCTGAGGCATACTGGCGAGAAACAACTTACCACTGGCTGTACAGTGTAGTGGTACACGGGTGTCAATCGAGAAGTTGAGTTTGAGCGGGTGTTGAGTCTCGACGCGGTCTGAGTAAGCCATATTCAGGCCATCGGGGTAGGCAATATTGCAGGTTTCGCCAACTTTTCGCGAAAGCGCTTCAAGGATCGCGTGCCGGCGAGTGCTAAAAGCCGAGTTGGCTAGTACACCGACAGCCATTTCGTGCAGGCGATTGCCGGGCATGTAGCTTTTACCGTTAATTTTTTTTAACAGGTATCCACGATCTTCGAGTTCGGCGCATAAACGATGTGCTGTAGCCTTAGGCAGATTGAGTGTTTCATTGATTTCTGTTGCGCTGATAGGTTTGCCAGCCGCCGCAATAGTATCAAGTATGTCGAGTACTCGATGGATGGTAGATCCACGTTCACGTTTCATATAATAGTTTATAAGCCTTTCAAAATGAGAAAACAAATTCCGTTTTAGAGTAAATAGGTATATTATCCGTAAGGGTTTAGCTAAAACGAGACAATTATTCGCGTTTCAACCCACTATAGCTGAAGTTTAAACTGTTAACAAATACCAACTAAGGGGAAGGATTTGAGTGAGTTTGATTACATAGTAGTCGGTGCAGGATCAGCCGGCTGTGTTATGGCAAACCGATTGTCAGAAGACCCTTCGAATCGCGTTTTGTTGCTTGAAGCTGGTGGAAACGACCTGAGTTTCTGGTTGCATGTGCCCGTTGGTTATTTCAAGACCATGCATAACCCAGCTTTCGACTGGTGTTATCTGACTGAGCCGGATGCGGGTATTGCTAACCGTCGCCTGCAATGGCCCCGAGGCAAGGTGCTGGGTGGCTCAAGCGCGTTAAATGGTCTGCTATATGTCCGTGGCCAACGCCAGGATTATGATCGTTGGTCCGAGTTGGGTAATGCTGGCTGGTCCTATGATGAGGTATTGCCTTATTTTCGAAAGTCGGAAGACAATTCGCGCGGGGCGGATGAATTTCATGGGGTTGGTGGCCCGCAGAAAGTTTCAGACCTGCGACTACGTCGGCCAATTGCGGAGCATTTTATCAAAGCTGCGACCGAAATAGGCATTCCTTTAAATGAAGATTACAACGGTGCCGAGCAGGAAGGTGTGGGCTATTTTCAGCAAACCGCTTATAACGGCTTTCGCTGGAGTACCGCAAAAAGTTTTCTGCGTCCTGCCAAACATCGGTCGAACCTTAAAGTCGAAACCCGTGCACAGGCGACCCATTTGATTATGCATGGTAAGCGCGTTACCGGTGTCGGTTACCGACGAGGTCACGAAGCTAAAACGGCCACTGCCCGAGCCGAAGTTATTTTAAGCGCGGGTGCAATCAATTCACCGCAGATTCTACAAAACTCCGGCATTGGTGATCCTGACATGTTGCAGCGCGCGGGCATTGAAACCCGCCATGGTCTGGCAGGGGTAGGCAAGAATCTACAGGATCATTTACAGGTCCGATTGGTGTTTAAAACCAATAAGCGTACGCTTAATGACGAGTTGAATAATCCGTTAAAGCGAATGATGGTTGGTATGCAGTATATGTTAATGCGTACCGGGCCGCTGACACTGGCGGCAAGTCAGGTCACTGTTTTTACCCGCTCTAGTAAGGGCGTCGATCGTCCCGATATACAGTTTCATATGCAACCACTAAGCGCCGATAAGCCCGGCGAAGGGGTGCATCCATTTTCAGCGTTTACCTCGTCGGTTTGCCAGTTGAGACCATATAGCCGCGGAGAGGTGGTGGTTGAGTCGACCGATACCCTGGCCTATCCCAAGATCTATCCTAATTATTTATCAGATGAACGCGACTGTGCGGTCGCGATTGGCGGTATAAAGGTAGCCAGGAAAATTGCCCAGGCGCCTTCGTTGCGTGACTGTATCATCGACGAGTATGTGCCCGGCAGGAAATTTCAAACCGATGAGGAGTTATTGGAGGCGGCGAGACAGTATAGCCAGACCATTTATCATCCTACCAGCACCTGCAAAATGGGTAGTGACAAAATGGCGGTGGTGGATTCTCAGTTACGCGTCCATGGCATTGAAGGTTTGCGTGTTGTCGATGCTTCGATTATGCCGGAGATTGTGTCGGGTAATACCAATGCGCCAACGATTATGATTGCAGAAAAAGCAGCCGACATGATTTTAAAAAAATAACTGAAACACGAGCCTGTTGGGTGGTTCTGCTCAAGAATAGTTGCCTCAAGTTCGATTTTTTATGATAGCGAAACGAAATTTTTAGGTATTTAGCTCTATTACTCAACCACAAAAGGTTGTAATATCGAGACTACGAGTCTCATTTAACTGAAGTTTAGTCGATTTTCGACATCGGACTCGGGGCGGAACGTCGGCCCAGCAAGCTCCGGGGCGGCGCCTTCAGCCTCGCGACGCATAACATAACGAAGGCTTTCTTAAATAAGAGGAGTAGATATGATCAAACTAAAAACTATTGCTGCCAGTGCAGCAGCCCTGGCCCTCATGACATCGTCTGCCATGGCGGCAGGCAAGGTCTTGCGTATACAGTCGGTGCTACCCACCGCGGCTGACGAAGTCGTTATGTTGAAGGAGTTTGGTAAAGACGTCGCAGCGCTGACCAATGGATCGCTCACCATTGAAGTTCTGCCAGCAGGTGCCGTTGTTGGACCACGAGACGTCATGGATGCCGTCGACGCGGGGCTCGTTGAAGGTGGTTTTGCCTGGACGCACTATTGGGGTGGTAAGCACGTTGCGGCTAACCTGTTCGGCGCGCCTGTTGCGGGTGCCGGTGTAGGTCTCGATAACATCGCGTTCCTGAGCTGGTTCCAGTATGGCGGTGGTAAGGAGCTGTATGATCGTCTGTGGGATGAAATGGGCGTGAACGTCAAAGGCTTCATGCTGCAGCCCGTGGGCCCTGAGGCACTCGGTTGGTTCCCGAAGCCGATCAAGTCGATGGATGACTTTCGTAAATTGCGTTTCCGTGCGCCTCCGGGCATGGTTGGTGCCGCATACGCTGAAATCGGTGTTCCGGCGGTTGCTATGGGCGGCGGCGACATCTTGCCA
>JAOUJX010000314.1 GCA_029882955.1 Gammaproteobacteria bacterium | reverse complement strand
ACCGACTAAAACTATGTTGTAATATCTGATCCCCGAAGGCAAAGCCATGATTATGGTTGATTTCAGCAAAGCCTATTGCGTCAATGAGCAAAAGACCCAGCGTTCCCTGACGCTCAGTCTCAGTATTAATATAGCGAGACAGCGAGCCCAGAAAAGCCTGCCGTTCGATAGTCGGTAGCGGATTCACATAACACCTATCATAACATGATCGCGCTTAGATCAATGCCATAGGCATTCGGTTCCACGCTATTGATAATATCCAGAGGCATCCCTGCTCTGCTGTGAGTTACTTCTTTCATATCGATAAACTCCATCTCGCTTAACGGCTTTTTATTCGAGTCAAGTAACAGCATTATTTCTGGCCGCAAACGACGGGTGCGGGAAGCCGCGACCACGATAGCGATTTCTCCAGAAGTTAATTCAACGACAGTACCCGCCGGATAAATGCCGATAGCCTGGATAAACTGTTCGATGATCTCAGCCTGAAAATAAACATCTTTCCAGTTATACAATTGCTTGATCGCCTGTGTAGGCGGTATTGCGCTGGCATAAATGCGATCGCTGGTAATGGCATCATAGCAGTCGACGATAGCTGCAATTCGTCCAAACACCGGGATTTCGTCTTTAAGCAGTCCCTGTGGATAGCCAGTACCGTTATAGCGTTCATGATGATGGCTAACCATATCAAGTATATCGGGATTGGTCATTCCACCTTCCTTAAGAAGCCTGACACCGACCTCGACATGTTTTTTCATTTCCCTCGTCTCTTTACTGGTGAGGCGACGATTAGCCTGTAACATCGCCTTATCGAGTTGTAATTTGCCTATATCGAATAATAACCCCCCAATAGCCAGTGAGCGTAAATCGCTCTTCGGTAAACCAATTTGACGACCCAGCGCGACTGCCCATATCGAAGTGCCCAGGGAGTGCTGATAAATATATTGATCCTGCTGCTTCATCCGCGCCAGCCAGATACAGGCATCCGGATTACGGATTACCGAATTAATCATCGGATCAACCGCCTCCTTAACCTTCTGTATCTCCAATGGCCCGCCATTCTTATTACGGGATAATAGGCTGTTAAGACCGTTATGCAGTACGTTAACAGCCTCCTCGGCAGCAGGTCCTTCGCTTTTCCAATTAGTAACATCCTCATATTTTTCAAGCTTTTTGTCTGGAAACAATAGCTGGGAGCCGCCGAGCCCTGCTCTCGGCTGAGTGACATCCTCTCCTGGTCTGGTTTTATGACTGGCATCTCCATCGGTGAACAATGACTTCGATACATCTGAGCTGTCTATTGCCGAGCTAACGGTAGACATATTGCTGGTAATGATCCTGGTAGATATGCTGGTATCGACGAATACGTACTGGCAGATATCGCTGATGATCTGGATATCACCGGTATCCTTGACGTAAAACCCCTGTATCAGGAAAGGAGTCTCCAGCCAGGGCCGGTCCAGCGCAGATATATACATACCTGTTTGCAAATTTTGGGTTTCAACCTTGAGTAATTTATTCATATCCATTTAAGTATTTTATCCCACATAACTAATAATCTATCCCGTAGTTCAGGAGGTACAATAATACCCCCATCATATTACTGATGAAAATATAAAGTATTGGGTAAGTGACTTCAGAAATGTTTGCGCTTCACACTATTCTTAGCTTTATTATCACCCTGTCTGGCCGGCTTCGAGCGTTTGGCCTTACTAGCATAAGGGTTATCCCCCGATTTCAACTCAATACGAACCGGCGTGCCTTTCAGCTTCAGTTTTTCGATAAAGAAGCTCATCAGGTAACGCTTATAAGCATCCGGTAGATGTTCGGTTTTATTTCCATGAATGACAATTATTGGTGGATTCTTGCCACCCTGATGTGCGTAGCGCAGTTTAATACGACGTCGATTATGCATCGGGGGATTATGTTTAAACACGGCTTCTTCTAGCAAATCGGTTAGAAACCGGGTATTAAATTCTTTAAATGCTGAAGCGTAAGCCTGATCCACCGAAGCCATCATTTCGCCGACGCCGGTACCGTGTAGTGCCGAAATATAATGCTGGGCGGCAAAATTAACAAAAGACAAACGCCGCTGTAACGTCTTGCGATTATAATCTCGCTGCTCTATCTCAAGACCATCCCATTTATTGATGGCGATGACCAATGCACGACCACTATTAACGGCATAGCCAAGCAAAGTCAAATCCTGATCAGTTAGGCCGTCACGCGCATCTATTACCAGCACGACTACATGAGCTTTTTCTATCGCTTCCAGCGCTTTAATGACACTGAACTTCTCGATCTTTTCATGTACTTTTCCACGCTTACGCACCCCGGCTGTATCGATCAGCGTATATGGCTTACCGTGTCGTTCAAAGGGCACCGCAATGGTATCGCGAGTAGTGCCCGGTTGATCGAAGGCTACGACGCGCTCTTCTCCTGCGAGCCGGTTTATCAAAGTTGATTTACCCACGTTCGGTCTCCCGATCACGGCTATTGATGGACCATTATTTTCAGCAATCTCTGATTGATTTTCGGGGTAGGCCTCAAGCAACTCATCGAGCATCGGATTAATACCTTTGCGATGCGCAGAGGATATGGCCCGATATTGACTAAAACCGAGTGCAAAAAAGTCGGCCTGAGCCTGCTCTGGACTAATGCCGTCAACTTTATTGATAATTAAAAGACAGGACTTACCGCTTTTTCGCACCAGGTCCGCAATGACACGATCACCGCTGGTTAATCCGTCCTGGGCATCAACCATGAAGAGAACCTCGTCGGCTTCTTCCAGCGCGAGCAATGTTTGCTTTGCCATCAGGTCATCAAGATCCTGCTTTTCACCACTAAGACCACCCGTATCAACGACTATAAATTTTCGCTCTTTCCAGTGCCCCACGCCGTATTGGCGATCACGAGTCAGTCCCGGTTCATTGGCAACAATAGCATCGCGGCTTTTGGTCAGTACATTGAATAAAGTGGACTTACCGACATTGGGCCGTCCGATCAAAGCAATAACTGGAATCATGGTTATTAGCGCAGGCTTAGCGAAGACAATTGTCCTGCGCTATCAAATACGAGGATATTGTTCTGCCATAAAAGCGGCTGTGAAATATGGCGTGCATTTGAAGGCTGAATTCGACCTTTGAGACTGCCATCCGTTTTATCAAACCAGTGTACATAACCTTCGAAATCTGCGACTACCAGATTACCATTTACCAGTTGGGGAGCAGTGATTTTACGTGAATGCAGAACCTCCTGTTTCCAGAAGGCGCTACCTGAACGGCGGTCAATCGACCAGATGTGACTCATGTCACCGCTTAAATAAATCGCCTGATCATCAGCCACCATAGACTGATAACTGGAAAATTCGCGCGACCAGAGCACATTGCCATTCACCGCTTGTATTGCGGCCAGCCTGCCCTGATAAGAACTCACATAGATGACGCCATCCTTTAAAATAAAATGCCCGTCGATATCTACCAGGCGCTCGATCTCGGTACGGCCAACTGGATGGCTAACCGCCGTTTCCCAAACTGTTTGGCCATTTTTGCTCTCAAAGGCGGTTATTTTCCCATCGTCGAAACCAACAATAACCAGTTCATTACTAATGACCGGAGAGCTATTACCCGTTAGTGTTAACGCGGGTATGCGTCTAGAAACAGTCCACTCGACATTGCCATCAGCCAACGATACCGCAGATAACTTTCCAGACACCGTTCGCACAAATAACTGATCCTGATTCAATGCAGGCGTGGCCCTTATTTCGCCATTGAGTTGAATAGACCAACGCTTTTCCAGCCCGGCTTCGAGTAGGTTATAGGCGGCGAGATCACCATCGGCGGAAGTCGCGATAACGACATGACTATTACCAGCCAGCCCGGTGATAGCCTTTATGCCGGTTTCGGCACTCCAGTTAATCCGTCCACTTTCCGCATTTATACTATTAATTTCACCTTCTATATCAATGCTCAGTATTTGATCATTAATCAGCAAGGGACGCATATCTAAAGAAGCACTACTCGCGCCTGCACCGGTATCCGTCGACCACCGTACCCGCAAATCTAGCGGTTGCTCAATTTCGCTTAAAGCAGCGGGCGGTTCGCTATTGTCCGTAGAACCACAGGACAGCAGGGCTAAAGACAGGCAACTCAATAATAGTGCCCTGGTGCTAGATACCATGACTTAGCCTGTCGCTCCCAAATCATCGAGTTTTTGTTGCACAAATTGGCCATTTGCGGGTCCAGGTGTACCTCTCAAAGCTTTGCGGTAAGCATCTGCGGCTTCTGCGACTTTACCTTGCTGAGCGTAGATATCACCCTTTAGCTCTTCGACGCTGGCACTAAATTCAGCCGGAAAGTCGACTGATAACGTCGTTAGAGCCTGTTCAGGTTGAGACATCTGTAAATGAACAGCCGACAGGCGAACGCGAGCAAGGTAACCTAATGCCTCCTGTCCGGCACTTCCGACCACCTGCTGTAATTGCTCCTGAGCCTTTTCGAAATCGCCAGCTTCGACATAGGTACGTGACAGCGCTAATCGAGCGAGGGTGGCATACTCGGACTTTTCATACTCTGTTATCAGGGTATTCGCCCGTTGCGTCGCAGAATCATTATTTCCTGCCTCCAGAGCTTCGACCATTTCATTAAAATGACTAGAAGCCTGCTCGGCGATTTCATTCTGATAATCGATCCAGTAGCGATAGCCAAACAGCCCGCCAACACCGATAATAATCCCGGCAATCACCGAACGGCCATTTTCCTGCCACCATTTTTTTAGTTTCTCGACCTGTTCTTCATCTGTTTCCATTGCACACTCAACCTCTGAATATAATATTGTAACTGTTTGTTTTACTGTCCGAGCATCTCGGCCAGTCGAGCGCCTACTTCTTGCCGGGTAAATTCCATCTGCTCCTTTTCTTCGCGCAAATGTTTAATACTGACAGTTCCGGCTTCAACTTCGGCCTCGCCGAGTATCAGCGCTAACTGCGCTCCGGACTTATCGGCCTTCCGCATCTGG
>JAOUJX010000313.1 GCA_029882955.1 Gammaproteobacteria bacterium | reverse complement strand
GATGCACTGCCGAGTTCTCGTCATCTAGCACTACAACCTCATTTACTCCAACATCTGCTAGCGAAGCCCCATATGGCAGGTATAAAAATATAGCTTTTAATAAAATTATAAGGATGCCTGCCAGCTTCATCCGATCTCCAGTAGGTAGCTTCTTCATTATGTCCCATTTTTATGAGGCTAACTCTAAATAACTTTTGGGATTTGAGGGGCGGTAAAGGATAGACCAGGCTTTGAACTAAGTCTATACACTGAGGCTTAATGAGACAGATTAAAACAGGCGATGTCGCCACTGCAGATTAGTCTCCGATGGCGTGATAAACAGGCATAGCAGGGTAAAAATAATCAGCAGTAAAATAAACTGCAGGTATTTGGGCTGTTTCTTTCACCCCGGCTGTTTATCGCGGCATTCTCGTTCTTGCCTACATTTGTCTGGCCGTGAATTCAGCTTATTTGCTTTTTCAATAGACAAATTGGTGCTGGCTATTGACTAACTCGTCGGTTACAGGCATATAAGCATCCTGTTTTTATTTGTCGGTAATATTTGCTTGATGATTAAGAAAATACTGGTCGCAACAGATGCGTCTGCTGCGTCGGACCGCGCTGTTAGTGAGGCCGCCTATCTGGCATCAACTCACGAGGCCGAGCTGCTCATATTGCATGTTATTCGTGACATGCAATTACCTACGAAAATGAAAGAAGCCCCGGAACTTGAGGCTTTTGCCAATACCCGTGAAGACGTGCTAAGACAGGTCGCTGAAAATATATTGCTTGAAGCAGTAGAAAATGCCAAAAGCAACGGTGTAAAAAAAGTGCAGACCGCGATTGGTAGCGGCGACCCGGCTACCAGCGTAATCGGTTTTGCGAAACGTCGTAAGGTTGATATGATCGTAGTCGGTACACGCGGGCTGAGTAAGGTAAAAGGCCTGTTTATGGGCAGTGTGTCGCGCAAGATTGTCAATAATGCCGAGGCCAATTGTCTAATCGTGCGATAGCGTCACTGCCGGATTAGTCTACCTAACTTCCGCAAGATGCTGGTTTAGTTCTTTAGCTCACGAGGCGACTGACAGTCGTCCGCTGACACCGTGTTTTTCGATCAGGCCTGCTACAAACCCGCTTGCTTTGGCCTCATCGACAAATTGCTGGAGAAAATCAGCTGCATTCCTGCGGTTCGGTTTGGTACCAATCGCCTGCTGCACAGCCGAAAATTGGCCATCCAGAATTCTGGCGCCGGGCAGCTGCTTAATATCCTTCACCAGGCGTGGACGCAGTCCAGCCAGAGCTTCCAGTTTCTGATCGATAAACACTTCCAGGGATTCATCCATTCCTGTGGTTTTAACCAGTTCAGCCTGTTTTATATGGTCGATAAGCCACAGTCCGTAGGCCGCTCGTGCATAGACAGCGATGCGGTTACCCTCGGCATCGACTTCATCGATCGATTGTATGCTTGAATGGGCCGGAACCAGATAGGTGGATTCGATTTCACAATAAGCACTGGTGAATGCGATGGTCTTAGCACGCTCCGGTTCCGCGCCGATATTGGCGATATCCCAGGCATCTTGCTGTGCGGCATCGGCTACTTCACCCGGTGTGTCATAGAGTATGTATTCAACCGGTAGGTCGAGTTTTTCTGCAATCGCTCGCCCCATGTCGGCCGACACGCCTTCGGGATCGCCATTCTCTTCGCGTCCGGTAACAAGCAGAAAATTAGCCAGATTAATGCCAACGCGGAGTACGCCGTGTGGTGCTAATTCGTTTCGTATTCGTTTGATCATGGGGGGTATGGTTCTAATTTAGGGGGGTTAACTTTATTCCGGTGCCGGCACGTCTCTGACCCGTGACTTGGTCGGGTCGTAGAACGGGAAGGGGACCACCCTGGCTGGCAGGCGCTTCTGTTTGCCGTCCAGTTTGCCGACTTCGACCTCGGTTCCGAGTTCGCTGTGTTCGACCGATATTCGACATAATGCCAAGTTCTTACGCAGAATCGGTGACCGTACAGCGCTGGTAATTTCACCGACCTGGTTGCGTCCGATATTTACACAGTCACCGTTCGCGGCCATTTCGTCGCCGCTTAATTCCAGCCCGACCAGCACTTTTTGCGGGCTTTCCTTACGTCTGATTAACGCCTCTTTGCCAATGAAGTCGTCTTCCTTGGTCTTCAGCGGTACGGTGAAACCAATGCCCGCCTCAAACGGGTCGGTCTGGTCACTGAATTCGTAGCCGGCGAAAATTAAACCGGCTTCGATACGCAACATGTCGAGAGCTTCCAGCCCCAATGGCGTAATCTTGTGTGGCTGGCCTGCCTGCCAGATCGCGTCCCAGACTTCAATCGCGTGTTTGGGGTGACAAAAGACTTCGTAACCGAGTTCTCCGGTATAGCCGGTACGTGACACCAGTACTGGAATGCCATGTTCGTCGCCGATTCTGGCGATAGAGAATCTGAACCAGCCGAGCTCCTCGACGGTGGCCTGGTCGGGGCGCGTCCAGATAATATCCTTCAATACGTCGCGACTTTTCGGACCCTGGACTTGCAAGTTATGCAATTGATCGGTGGAATTGCGCACCCAGGCCTGCAGCCCCAGTTTTTGTGCCTGTTCGCGCAACCAGATGCCGCTTTCATCGCTACCACCAATCCAGCGGAAATTATCCCGGGCAAGCCGAAATACGGTGCCGTCGTCGATCATGCCGCCATTTTCATAGCACATGGCGGTATAAACTACCTGGCCGGGCGTTAACCGACGAATGTTACGGGTGACGCAGGTTTGCATTAGCAGCTCGGCATCGGGGCCGGTCACTTCGTATTTGCGCAGCGGCGAGAGATCGATAGCGACGACGCCCTCGCGGCAGGCCCAGTATTCATCGATAGCGCCGTGTTTGGTGTAGCTGTTAGCCAGCCAGTAACCGGCGTACTCGGTGAAATTGCGTGTGTGTTCGGAGGTTCTCGCATGAAAACCGGTTTCTTTAGTCATTTGAGTATCTGCGTCAGTAGTCATTCGAAAGGCCGTCGCTTTGGTAAAAGTGTTTTTTGCAGGATAAATACGCATGTGGATATCGGTCGGGTTCCAGCCGTTTGCCGGATCGATGTCGCAGGGGCAGGCGGAGGAAACACAGACCATGTCCTTGAGTGCGCGCATGAGTACGTAGTCACCCGGTCGAGACCAGGGCTCATCAAAATACATCTGGTTGGCGTCGTCGATGCCGGTATTGAAAAACAGGTTGATCGCCATCCAGCCTTTACGCGCGTCTACACCGTAGGGTTGCAGGGCGCGATTGAAATTATCGGAGCAGTTAAGGTGACCGGGGTAGCCCATGTCATCGTAGTATTTGGCGGTGCAGGCTGTACCGAAACTGTCGTGGCGTCCGCAGGTGTCCTGAATGACCTCTATCATAGGCTCAAAATTCTGATCGTAGAACCTGGCATAAAGCCCCGGAGCTGGATAAGAGGCGCCGACCACATGGCGGGTGGCGGTTGCGTCCAGGCAAAGTTCCTTGCCCCGCTCCAGTTGTTCAGCGTCGAAGCACTGGAAGTCGGAGCACTCCCGGCCTTCAACATCTATAATTTGTATATATTCTCCAGCTTTTACCTCGTAGGCAAAGGCTGTACCCGGGTTGATACGGATATCTTCGAGTGGGTCCGCGAGTGGGTCGGGCAGCCGAACGGGTGAGGGGGCTTCATCCTGTTGCTGCCTGAATACATAGGTTACCAGGTCGGTCGGAGTCAATTGTTCATCAACCATCATGTCGGCGCCGGGTGCGCTAATCAGGCAATAACAGAACTCGTTAGCGGTAAATTGAATAGAGTCGCCCGCAGGTGACTGGTCAAGAAAGAATTGCGTACTCCGGGCTTCTGCCAGGTCTACCTCGAATTTCTTAAGTGCGCGTGCTAATTTTTCTGCATTAGTCGATACTCGTTTAAAGCCTTCGGCACGCCCGTTGGCAGTCGCACCAATAATTTGCATATCACTCTTGCCCTGTCGGTCAAAGACGCAAATTTCGCCTGGCTGCAAACCTTCGGGGCTGATGATTTCAATCTCATCACCCGGGTTCAGCGTTATCGCGAGACTGCCGCTTGCGCGTACCAGATATCGTTCGGTATTGGCAGTGAGTGAATTCAGTCCGGGTTCCAGTACTCTGATGGGTGATGAGAAAAGAGGGGCGTTCATGAAAAATCCCGGTCAGGTTTCTAATAGGTCGTCATGAACACCATGAAGATGTTTCTTCATAATGCTGACAGCTTCTTTGGTATGCCGAGCCGCGATGGCTTCGTAGATGGCGCGGTGTTGAAGATTGTAAGCGTCTATGCGCTCCGGCGTCAGCAGCTTGGCCTTCATGCTGCGCCATTGAGAAAATCGACGCACTTCGCTAATTCGTTCATAGACCCAGTGCATGAGTTTATTTTTTGAACAATGCGCGAGTGTCATGTGAAAGGCGGTATCGGCACGTGCAAACCTTTCTGCGTCACCACCGCATTCTTCGCATTGGCGTAAAGCCTTGCGCAATTCCTCAAGATCGCGATGACTGGCGTTGGCAATTGCCAGCCTTACGATTTGAGGTTCCAGCGCAATACGAACATCGACCATTTCGAGTGGACTGGTAATGCTTGAAATTTCCTGCTGGTTGGTTAGTTCGCGATGGGTGACATAGGTACCGCTACCAACCTGGCGTGAGACCAGATTTTGATCTTCGAGAATTTCCAGAACTGATCTGATGGTGCCGCGCGATACATTGAATTCCTCCGCCAGGTGACGCTCTGCGGGTAGTCTTTCCTCGTAGGCATAGCGTCCCTCGAGAATTCTATTACGCAATTGAGTGACAACATTGCTGGTGGTGGCGCCCACGCGAGTATTGTCCTGGGTTGCCGCTATCCTTTGATTTTTTGTTTTCGGCTCGGAGCTTTGTTTTCCATTTGAGTGCTTCATTTTTGACCATTAGTCCGATTTTGCCGAAATGGTACAACAAATTGGTACATTATTGGAAGTGTTCAGCTGTAAAAAACCGCAATTAAGCCGATCTTTTTGTTTAGATACAGG
>JAOUJX010000312.1 GCA_029882955.1 Gammaproteobacteria bacterium | reverse complement strand
CAGAACTCTTCAGCCGCGACTCACAAGGGCAAAAAGGCGCTACCGGTGGGTCATTATCGCGGACTGGGTGCCTGGACAGTCTTCTTCTTCATCTTTCTTTACCTGCCCATTATCGTGCTGATTTTCTACTCATTCAATGCCAACCGAATGGTGATGAACTGGGGCGGATTCGGTATCGACTGGTACATCAAAGCTTTTCAGAACGACGATATTCAGAAGGCAGTGTGGAACTCACTCGTCGTGGCGACGGTGGCGACAGTTTTTGCTACCGCCATAGCCACTATCGGCGCCCTGGTACTTGCCAGGGGTGGCAATTTTCGCGGTAAAACAGTGTCACTCGGGCTAATTACGTTGCCGCTGATGGTGCCAGAAATCGTGACTGCTGTGGCGGTACTGATTTTCTTTTCCGCAATTGGCATGAACTGGGGACTGGGCAATGTCATTATCGCCCATATCACATTCTGCATACCTTTTGCCTTCATGCCGATTCGCGCCAGGCTGGAAGGTATGGATACCTCTCTGGAACAGGCGGCGCGCGATCTTTATGCATCGGAGTGGGAGACTTTTCGCTACGTCACCGTGCCGCTGCTAATGCCGGGCATAGTTGCCGGTGCCATGCTGTCATTCGTTATATCGATGGATGACTTCATTATTACACTCATGGTGGGTGGAGCCGGTTCAACCACCCTGCCCGTTTATATTTATTCGATGATTCGTCGGGGCTTAACCCCCGAAATCAATGCAGTCTCTACTGTATTACTGCTCGTCTCGGTTGCTATTGTGACCGCATACTGGGTTGTATCGAAAAAATCACAGACCAATACTGTGCACTAAATTTTAATGTAGTAGAAAACCAATCGTACCTAGAGGAGGTAACTTATATGAAACGTTTATTAACCACTTTCGCCGCGGCCGCTACGCTGCTGACCCTGGGGTCTGCTCAGGCTGCAGAAGAGCTTTTTATTTATAACTGGACTGAATACACTCCGCCAGAACTTATCACCAAGTTCGAAAAGGAAACCGGCATCAAGGTATCGGTAGATACCTATGACTCCAATGAGACCCTGCTGGCGAAGCTGCAGGCTGGTGCCACCGGATACGATCTGGTCGTACCCAGCCAGAACTTCGTACCGATCATGGTCAAGGAAGGACTGATCCAGAAGGTTGCTGTGCATTCGCTGTCCAACTACAAAAATATGGAAGAACGCTGGAAAAAACCGGAATGGGATCCTCAGCAGGAGTACACCGCACCCTGGCAGTGGGGCACTACTTCGTTCTCGTATAACAGCGAAAATTATTCTGGTAAGGGTGAATCCCTGAAAGAATTCTTTGAACCATCCGAAGAAGTTCGCGGACGCCTGAGCGTTTTCCAAACCCCCGATGAAGTCGTTAGCCTCGCCAACATTTATCTTGGTATACCTTTCTGCTCCGAAGATGCCAAGCAAATGAAAAAGGTACAGGATCTACTCGTCGGGCAGAAGGATTTTGTCGTAGCCTATAACTCAGAAACCATGAGTGATCTGCTGGCGAATGGTGAAGCCATCATTACCAACCACTGGAGTGGTTTTTCCCGACTAGGTCGTTTAACTGGCGCACCTATCGTTTATGCCTACCCTAAAGAAGGTGTTGTCGGCTGGTATGACAGCCTGGTGGTACCGACGAGCGCAAAGAACGTTGAAAATGCGAAAAAATTCATGAACTTCATGATGGATCCGGTCAACATGGCGATGTTAACGGAAAATCAGGGTTACGGTGATGCTGTCAAGGGCACCGCTGACTACTATTCGGATGAGCTGAAATCTGCACCAGAAATCAACCCACCGGCGGACCTGAAAGTATTCTTCGCCCCAACTTGCTCGCCTAAAGCCCAGTCGCTAATCGATAAGGTCTGGACCAAGGTAATGCAATAAATAGGTTGAAATGATAATTTACGCCCGGCTTTGTGGTAACGCAGCCGGGCGTTTTTTTGTCTCAATATTGAACGCCGTATCTTTGATCGAGGTTATCTATGCTAACTGTATTCAGTGAAAAACACGCCCTGAGAGATGCCAAAACCGAATTATACGGTGGCCAACTGGTGCCACCCTTTGAATGCCCGGTTCGCGCCGAATATGTGCTGGAACAATTACAATCAGTCAAGCTCGGCGATGTGATAGCCCCCCGGGAGTTTGGCCTCGATCCGATAAAACGAATCCACGATGCCAGTTTCCTCCGCTTCCTCGAAGAATGCTGGGATGCCTGGAACGCCTCCGGTTATAAAGGCGAAGCCATTCCCACCGTATGGCCTTCACGGCGTCTGACACAGGATCGCATGCCGAATCATATCGAAGGCAAAATGGGCTATTACGCACTGGCCGGGGAAACCTCGATATCGGACGGCACCTGGCAAGCCGCTCGCGCCAGCGCCAATGTCGCCTTAACCGCTCAGGCCGCGATTCGAGATGGCGCCAATGAAGCATTCGCGCTTTGCCGTCCACCGGGCCATCACGCCGCGGGTGATATGTATGGTGGATATTGCTTTATCAACAACGCTGCTGTCGCGACACAGGCTTTTATTGATCAGGGCGCCAGCCGCGTCGCCATTCTTGATGTTGATTTTCATCACGGCAACGGTACGCAGTCGATATTTTATAATCGATCCGACGTCATGTTTCTATCATTGCACGGCGATCCGAAAGACGCTTTCCCGCATTTTCTGGGTTATAGCGATGAAACCGGTGCCGGCCAGGGCGAAGGCTTTAACCACAACTACCCGATGGGGCCCGGCACCAACTTCAAAACATGGGGCTCTGCGCTCGACGACGCCTGTCAAAAGATTAAGGCTTACGGGCCGGACGCGTTAGTTATTTCCCTCGGCGTCGATACCTTTGAACACGACCCGATATCGTTTTTTAAACTCACCAGCGATGACTTTACCCGCTATGGAACGACAATTGGGTCACTCAAACTACCGACGTTATTTATTATGGAAGGTGGTTATGCGGTTGAGGAGATCGGAATTAACGCGGTGAATGTTTTGCAGGGGTATGAGGGGTTTTAGCCAATCGGACTGTCTGTAGATAATATCCAAATCGGTGAATTCTGCTATCACTATAACATTGGACTTCATACTATAGCCTGTTATCCTTGCTCGGTCAGCATCCACGCAGTTCAGGAAAATTATAATTCTGGATCTGACAATAACACTAACAATCAATTGTATAACAAGGAGGCAATACCTATGAAAAACCCATATTTTAACAAAATAAAATGCGCCGCTGTATGCGCAGTACTGACTTCATCAGTGGTCAGTTTATCGGCGCAGTCAGCAGTAAGCGTAGATACATCTTCGCTTCGGACAGCCGTTACGGTTGAAGGCGTGCGAGCGCATCAGGCTGCTTTTCAGGCCGCTGCCGACGCTAACGGTGGAACACGCGAAGCGTCTTCTGCGGGATATCTAGCTTCAAGGGATTACGTCGTCAAGAAGATGGAAACAGCCGGTTACCAGGTGACCGTACAACCATTCGACTATCCGTTTTTTGAAGAACTAACCCCGGCCATACTTGACCAAATATCACCTGTTCCTACTGTTTATCCATACTTTGATGGTACTGGATTTGCAACGATGAGTTATTCCGGCAGTGGTGATGTCACCGCTATTGCCGAGGGTGTTGATTTGCTGCTGCCTCCAGCCACGAGCGCTAATACCTCGACCAGTGGCTGTGAAGCATCGGACTTCGCCAGCTTTACACCAGGAAACATCGCGGTAATCCAGCGAGGGTCGTGCTCATTTGCCCTCAAGGCAATCAATGCTGAAGCTGCTGGTGCACGCGGTGTAATTATCTTTAACGAAGGTCAACCCGGTCGTACGGCCGCTTTTCTAGGCACCCTTGGAGGTCCTGTTTCCTCAGTGCCAGTTGTTGGCGCCGCATTCGATGTTGGCGTCGAACTGGCTGCAGGCAGTGTTTTAGTGCACATGTTCGTCAGCGCAACTTCCGAAATTCGCACTTCGTACAATGTCATTGCGGATTCTCCGGAAGGCCGCGATGATCGCGTGGTTGTCGTTGGCGCTCATCTGGATTCGGTTTCAGAAGGCCCTGGAATACAGGACAATGGTAGTGGTTCGGCGGCTAATCTCGAGGTCGCAATACAGATGGCTGAACTAGGTATAACACCCCGTAACAAAGTGCGTTTTGCCTGGTGGGGAGCTGAAGAAGCCGGTTTGCTGGGATCGGAACATTATGTTGCTCAACTCAGCAGGCGGGATATTAAAAATATCGCCCTCAACCTGAACTTCGACATGATAGGTTCACCCAATTTCGTACGCTTCGTCTACGATGGTGATGGTTCCCACACTCCGTTAGCTGGGCCCAATGGTTCGAAAGTTATAGAAAGAGTGTTCCTTGATTATTTTGAAGACGAGGCTGGTGCCCTGCCGGTTGAGCCAACTGCATTTAGCGGGCGTTCCGATTATGGTCCATTTATTGCGGTCGGTATCCCCGCAGGTGGTTTATTCACCGGTGCAGAAGGCATTAAAACTGATGATCAAGTCGGTATCTATGGTGGCACAGCGGGTGATCAATATGACCCCTGCTACCACCTTGCCTGCGATACCTTCGATAATATTAGTCTCGAAGCACTTGATCAAATGTCCGATGCAGTAGCACACTCGGTGCTCAGCTTTGCGATGACCACTTCTTCTGTGAACGGAACCGACAAGGGCAAAGGTCTTGGCAAGTTTAAGGACGGCATGGAGTATCGTGGTTCTAAGCTAGTGAAATAATGCGCAAGCATTGACTTTTAAGATAAAATCTTAAGTATTGGTAGAGCGGCTACGACTATGCCGCTCTACCAGTTTTTAATTTCGAAGGATAATCGGGTTATCTGACCTGGTTCCTGGTCAGTTCATTAGAAAACCGTCAGTTGAACATCCTCCAACGCCAAAACCGTAACACCCAGGGCATCCTATGCCTGATAGCCGCCGTGGCTTTCCTCACCGTTAGCGACTCAGTCATCAAGTGGCTAAGCCCTCGCCTCGCTTTACACGAAATT
>JAOUJX010000311.1 GCA_029882955.1 Gammaproteobacteria bacterium | reverse complement strand
GGTTGTAGTAATTGGTGAGTATCTATTGGGAAATTTTGATCAGGCATTGATAGCCTTTAGTAAAGTTAAACGCAACAGCTTGTTCAAACTCGGTTGCATCGCAGCCTGCTACGCCCAACTCGGTCGTACTGCAGAGGCTACGCGTATATGTAAGGAATTTTTCATACTTGCAGGGGGAGCCGATGCTGAAATCGAGGGCTGGAAGGATTACTGGATCAGAACCTGTCCGTTCAGTGATCCGGGCGATCGGGAAAAAATTCTATCCGGGATGCAAATGGCTGGAATACCAGTGAATATCAAAAGTTAATTTGGGCCATATTTGACAATGAGTCGAAATCAGCCCTCAGCTAACGCAAAATCTAACTCCTGAATACGATTGGCTTGTAGAAATTAATCTGACTATATGTCTCCATTAGTCTGGGTCGATTGCAGAAATTTATGACCATTCTCTGAACGGCTGCTATGCTGAAAAAACCGATACAAGGATGAATCATGCAGGTTTTTGATAGGAATCAAAGCCTGCCTATTTCGAATTTGACTGGAGAATATAATCTTCCAGCTTCTTATCTATACCCAGTACATGCAATCGTAGCCATTCCGACAAAAATAAGGAAAGGGTATCCTGCAAGGTTTTATTCATACTAATTTGCGTATTAACCATGGCGCCAAGTTCTTCGCGAAAACGATCATGCGCTTTGACGTGTTCTGTGTAACCGGGAAACTCCAGCTCTTCCATGTAAATTTCTTCGAGGGTGAAGTGATGCTCTGCGTAGAGTTGTAATTTATCGAGAACCGCTCGATCGAAAGGCTCAATTTTAATATCATCGATCAGTTTGAACAGCATTTGATGCTGTGTATCCTGCCATATTAACTCACTAGTTTTAATCATTGAGTCAGATGCCATATAGGGTCTTTTGGAAACGATAACAATTATCCAGAAAATTCACAGTATCTATAAATAGCAGGTAGTGCAACCTGGATTCATTGACAAAGGTCAGTAATGGGATAAAATTTTTTCAGGCATAGCCTTTTGGTGGATTGTCTGAAATAGTGTACCTTGTTCACTTAAGTAGTAGTTTTTGCGAGGTCAGGGAATAGATGTGAGCTTCGATTACGATACCATTCGAGTAAAGAAACAGTCTCATGGCACACAATGGGCTTCTTATAGTGACCTGTTTATGGTGCTGGCCTTTGTGTTTTTACTCATGTATATGGTTGCCAGTCTTCGCTCGGGCATGGTTTCATTGGCCAGTCATGCTGAGCTTAAGGAGGTAAAACAGGAGCTGGAATTATACGAATCGGTTAAGTCACAATACCTCGCCGAGCAGGCTAACCCCACCGAGCAACAAATATATCAGCAAGTACTCAATCAAATCTCCCTGCTCGAAAGCGAAGCCAATCAGAAAAAGCAGGTTCTCAAACAGCAATTCAAAGACCAGCAGCAGCGTGAATCCTCGTTAAACGAATATCAGCAGATGATCGTTGCGATGATTAATGCCAATGCCGTTGCAAAAGCAGAAGCGAATCGCAAGTTCAATGCAGAGCAGCAGGAGAATGTGAAACTTTCTAAGGAGATTCAACAGAAATCGAAGGATGTAGCAACTCTCGAAAATAAACTCGAAATAGAAGCCATAGAAATGGCCGAATTGAAACAGGCCCATTCCGAGCAGACTAGAAACCTCGAAGGCAAATTTGAGCAATTAAAGGATCAATATGAGGACGGTCAGGGCAAACTCGCGCAACTGGAGCAAAAGTTAAACACTGAGGAAATGGAAAAAAGAGAACTGGAAGCCAGACAGGCTCAGGAAGCCGAGGCGCTGGAAAACAAATTCAAGGCGTTGAAAGAAGAATACAACAAAGGGCAAACTCAAATAGTTACTTTGGAAGAAATATTACAAATGGAGAAGTCCGAGAAAAAAGCGCTGCAAACCACGTTTTCGCAGGAAAGTGAAAGTCAGCAACAACGCATTAATGAGCTAAAAAATCAGCAGTCGGAAGGGCAGGAAAAACTGGCGTCTCTGCAGCAAAGACTGGTGACTGAAGAGAGTGAGAAAACAGCGTTAAAAACAGCCCATAGTGAAGCAACCAGAAGTCTGCAAAGTAAAATCGAAGAATTATCCGAGCAGCAAAATCAAAGTCAGTCCGAATTAAGCGAACTACAGGAAAGGATTAAGGCTGAGCAAGCTGAAAAGCTGGCTCTTCAGAAAACGCTGGCCCAGGAGACGGAAAGCTTGCAGGGGCAGATCGAATCGTTATCGGGCAAGCAAAACGAAGCACAAATTCAACTGGCTTCGTTGGAGCAGGCTTTAGCAGCAGAAAACGCCGAGAAGTCTGCATTGCAACAGTCGCTGGCGCAACAGTCTAAAAAATGGCAGGACGAAATTGACACGCTATCTCAGCTGAAGAAGCAGAGTGAAAATGAGTTATCCGCGCTGGAGCAACAGCTTGCTGCCGAAGCCGCAGAGAAGGCAGCACTCGAAAATACCCTGGTTAAACAGACCGGAGAGCTGGAAGGGAAAATCAAATCACTCTCTAATCAGCAATCTCAAAATCAGACGGAACTGGCCAGTTTGCAGGATGCACTAAAACAGGCCGAAGCTGATAAGGCTGAATTAGCAAAAGCTAAAGCAGCAGAAGCTACTGATAAGGCCGCTCTGGAAAGTGCTCTGGATCAACAAACCGGTGAGCTCGAAGGGAAAATTAAAGCGCTTTCGGATCAACAGCTTCAAAGTCAGGCTGAGTTAGCCGGTTTGCAGGAGCAGTTGAGTAAGGCTGAAGCTGATAAAGCTGCATTAGAAAATGCCAGCGCTGCCGAGGTTGGCGAACTGGAAGGAAAAGCTAAACAGTTGCAGGATGAACTTGGGCAGAAGTTAAAAGAACTGGCCGTACTGGAAGAGGGTATTAAAGCCGGTGAGGATAAAATTGCAGCGCTGGAAAAAGGCTATGGCGATCAGATTAGTGAATTGGCTGATAAATATAGCGACCTGAAAAATGAATATGAAAGTAGCGGGAATCAGGCTAAAAAACTGGCCGAGGAATTAGCCGCCACACAGTTGGCGTTAAAAGATACCGAGGGTGAGCTAGGAAAAACAAGAGCTAATTTAGAAGAAACTGCGGGCGAGCTGAAAGAAGCGCTTGAACTGGAAAATCGACGCCGGGATGTCGCTAAACAGATCGAGGACGAATTTAAGAGACATGGTATAGCAGCCGATGTCGATAGCGACACAGGTGATGTTATTATAGATTTCGGGAAGGATTATTTTGATACTGATAGCGCCGAATTAAAGCTCGGTATGGAGCGCACAATACGCAAGGCGATACCACTCTATGCAAAAAGTCTGTTTGCAACCGATTCAGATGTGGCAAAAATTTCTTCAGTAGAGATTATCGGGTTTGCCTCCCCGACCTACGGTGGAGAACCGGTTAATCCATTAGGCTTATCGGAAGATAATCGAACCGCAGTTAATTATAACCTCGATTTAAGCTATGAACGGGCGCGCTCAATTTTTGATTATGTATTCGATACGAAAAAGATGAAATTCCCTCATCAAGGCACAATGTTACCGTTAATTAAAGTAACCGGAAGGAGCTTTTTTACCGAAAAAATCGACGTCGCAGATACTGGAAACTTAAGCAAGGAAGAATTTTGTCGGCAATATAATTGCAATCAATCTCAACGTGTCATCATAAAATTCGGATTATCCGAGAAAGGAGGTTCCCAATGAATTCAGGTATTGTCGAAATGGTTAATATTATCGTGCAGTACGCGACGGACTATTTGATGCCATTCCTCCTCTTCGCATTTATTCTAGCTGTCGTGGTTCGTATTCTAATCACCGTTATCATCAATCGGCAACGGCTATTCGTCAAAGAGTTCTGTAAACGAGTGCATAAGGACCTTTATCTAAATCCTGATACACACGGCTCTTTCTATTATGTGCTAAGAAGCTATCTGGCTCGAACTTATTTCGAGTGTTTCGAATTGCGTGCGAAATATAAACGTAGAAATTCTGATCATGTGATGACCATCGGTGATCGAGTATTTTTAATTCAGGATGGCATCATCCGCTTGATCGATGACTTTCTCAAACATGCTCGCTATTTACGAAAAGATGCTAACCAGCAACCTAATTTCATCGAAATATCAAATAATGTATTCAGTTCCAACCCGGTATTTAACCGGGTTTTCGGTCTATTCTCGATGAGTCGTGCCAATGAGATACTCAACTTGTTACCGGGTATTTTCATTGTGCTCGGAATATTCGGCACTTTCCTCGGTATCATGCGAGCCTTGCCCGAACTAACCGCGATGGACATCACCAATGCTGAAGCCAGCAAGGTAGTAATCGATAATTTCCTTATCAGAATTTCCTTTGCACTGACCACCTCTATTCTGGGTATCGTGCTATCAGTGCTCATGAGTTTCCTCAACACACTGCTTTCTCCTGAGAGTTCTTACATGGAAATCGTCGATTCTTTCAAAGCAGCCACGGAAATATTGTGGAATAAATCTGAAAACAACCGGGTTAGCGATCTTGATCCCGTTGATACTGACAGGGAATCAGAAGCAGTAGACTCTTTTGAGCTGGCCATTGCGAATATGTATTCGAGGCGGTTATAGGTTTTTTAATATTTATTTCCCCATGAGCAAGTTCTTAACTTCTTACCGTAAGCGTTAAAGCGCTTAAGCGCTTAAGCTCTTCACGCTCATCTGCTACCAATAATTGACTGTTATTGTCTCTCATTAAAGTATCCGGTTCTATTAGACCAGAACAACTGGCTATGGTTGCGCTGTGGTTAGACCGAGTATTTCCCAGTCCTGCATACCACCACGATACCACTTGATTTTATGCGCGGGGTAACCGAACTTTAGCAGGGTTTTTATATTATTCGGCGACTGTCCGCACCACATGCCATTACAGAACATGACCAGCGTTTTGGCCTTGCTATAGTCCCACAGACCTTCCAGATTGCTGGCATTAAATTTATCTTCCAGAATTTCTCCGATCGATATTGGATCGGCGCCTTTGGCC
>JAOUJX010000026.1 GCA_029882955.1 Gammaproteobacteria bacterium | reverse complement strand
GTCGTTAGAATTCGATACAGGCCCGGCTGTTGTAAAAATAAAATTAATCGCCGATGGCAAGTCGTATTATATCAATCATTTTGGTTTTCACTCGGAGGTTTTCTCCGAGGGTATCAAGGCAAATTAAGCTATAGCCAATACCGCGGGTAGTGCCTTTCAGGATTACTGGACAGGTTGTTGGTAAACAAAGCCACGATCAGCATGATCAAAGCACCCGCTCCGATCGGGGACAAAACAAACAGATATCCCAGGTCATGAATATTGTCGCTACCAATGACGGCAATTAATGCAGTAGCGCCACCGGGAGGGTGTAATGTGCAGGTAAAGTGCATTGCCACAATGGCCAGTGACACCGCGAGTGCCCCTAATATAGTGCTATCTAGAGGCACGAATTTGTAGATTGTAATTCCGATAAAAGCTGATATTAAATGTCCGCCAATCAGATTTCGGGGTTGTGAAAATTCAGCCTGAGGTGCGCCATAGATTAAAACTGCGGAGGCGCCAAAAGACCCAACCAGGAATACGCTGTTAAGTAAATCAATATGCAGGAAGTGATTGAGCTCTGATACGCAATATATCCCGATAAAAGCACCAAGCCATGACCAGGCTATTTTACTGAATGGATTTCGAGACGGACTGGGTTTTCCTCCTTTCATTCTGCTGAAATAATTTTTAATCAAATTAATCACCGTAGTCCAGGCAGTGCAAATAAAAAAACAGGCGGACTTTTGGCGAGTCCGCCTGTTTTTATCTTACAGCTTGAGGAAGAGAAATCTAGGCTTTAGTTTGTAAATAACTTTCCAGCGAATCATCCAGGGCATCTTTCCACGGCGTATGGTGGGCAGGTGCCATGGTACCGGTTAAAGCCGATTTATAACCATGATCACGGAAGGTCATGATATTTTCCTTCTTGTGTTTTTTCCACTCGAAGAAAGCCTGGTTAGACTCTTTGGTATCGAACGGCGGGTAGTCGGTTAAAGCCATCAGGTCCATGGTGTACTGTCCCTGGAACTCAATCGCCGCATAGTCATCCGGAATGGCATCTTCAGCAGCCCGCCATTTGTCGATATCTTCGTGCATTTCAGCCTGCGACGGCACGTCGAGCCGGCCCAGAATGACATCACGCGCATACCATGCCTGGGCGTCAAACATGTTGAAGGTATACCACTGATCCTGCATACCCAGGTACATGAGCTTGGGGTTGTGTTCCCATACGACGCCATTATAAAGATTAACCGGATACAGGCGGTTGTTGGTTTTCAGTTTCAGGTTTTCCGCCATGAACGGGAAGAAATGCATGTAGCCGGTACAAAGGATAATCGCGTCTACTTCTTTCTGTTTGCCATCTATAAAGGTCGCAGTGTTCTTATCAACCTTTTCCAGCAGTGGTACTTCTTCCCAGTTATCGGGCCATTTATAACCCATGGGTGCTGTGCGGTGAGACACAGTTATCGACCTGGCGCCGTACTTCCAGCACTGTGAGCCGATATCTTCAGCCGAGTAAGAGGTTCCTATGATGAGTATATCCTTGTCTTTGAACTCCATCGCATCGCGAAAATCATGGGCATGTAAAATGCGGCCATTGAATTGATTGAAGCCAGGGTATTCGGGAACATTCGGGGTCGAGAAATGGCCCGAGGCGACGATGACGTGATCGAATTCTTCGGTATACTCGACTTCTTTATCATGGTCTTTGACGGTTACGTGAAACATGCCTTCGTGTTCGTCGTAGGCAACGTGACGCACGGGAGAATTGAATCGAATCCAGTTGCGGACGCCGGCTTTTTCTACACGGCCTTTAATATAATCCCATAACACGGCGCGGGGAGGATAGGACGCTATGGGGCGGCCAAAATGCTCTTCGAAGGAATAATCAGCAAATTCCAGACCTTCTTTCGGCCCGTTCGACCACAGGTATCGATACATACTGCAGTGAACCGGTTCTCCGTGTTCATCTAGCCCGGTGCGCCAGGTATAATTCCATAAGCCTCCCCAGTCAGACTGCTTCTCGAAGCAGACGACATCGGGGATATCGGCGCCTTTCTCTTTAGCGGACTGGAATGCTCGTAATTGAGCCAGACCGCTAGGGCCTGCGCCGATGATTGCGACACGTTTAGACATAAATTCTTCCTCCGAGTATTATGATGATTATATTTTTAACAGGACGAGTTTAGGTGGTCGGCGAAAAGGGGGGTATTGTGGGATATACGTATAACGACTCGTCATGTTTTTCATAAAATCACCTGGTACTAGCGACTAACCAGATGCGTACCAACTGAGCCAGATTCCTGGTTTCCAGCTTTTTCATCACCTGTGAGCGATGGACTTCGACGGTTCTTTCGCTAATACCGAGTTCAATGGCAATGGCCTTGTTGGCATCTCCTTTGGCGACTCGCTCAAAAACTTCTAACTCGCGTTGGGTTAAGGACTCGATTAATGCGGTGATGCGATAGTGTTCCTGAGATTGGTCGCGGAGGCTGGATTCCTGTTGAAGCGCCTGGTGAATTCTGGCCAGCAAATCGTCTTCGCTAATCGGCTTACGCATGAAATCAACCGCGCCCTGGCGCATCGCCTCGACCGCCATAGGGACATCGCCGTGGCCGGTCATGAAAATAATCGGTAGCGTCGAGTTCATTTCCTGCAAGCGAGCCTGTAGCTCCAGGCCGGTCATACCCGGCATGCGGATATCGAGAACCAGGCAGCCACGTTGATCGTCGCTGTAATTGTCGAAGAATTCATCGGCGGAGCTAAAACAGCGATGCGCAATGGAATCGGACTCGAGTAGCATGCTCATCGCGTCGCGGACCGCATCGTCGTCATCGATAATATAAACCCGCTGAGTCGAAATTTCCTGGTTCATCAATCGATACCTGTCGCCTGGGGAAGAGTAAAATAGAATGTTGCGCCATGAGCTTTATTATTGACAAACTCCAGCTTGCCACCATGTGCCGCAATGATCGAACTACTAATCGAAAGGCCCAGTCCCATGCCGGACTCTTTGGTCGAATTGAAGGGCTGGTATAGTTGTTTGGCCAGCTGTCTGGAAATACCAAGGCCACTATCTATAATTGAAATTTTTACCCCGGCGCTAATCGTGTCTATTTGCAGGATAATTTTACTCCCCAATTTGCAGTGATTGGCCTTCATTGACTCCATGCCGTTTCGTAACAGGTTGAGGATCACCTGCTGGATCTGGATCGGGTCGCAGTTAATCGATGGCAGTTCGGAGTCGAGCCTTAATACGATAATAAAATTTCGCAGGTGAGCTTCGACTTCGGCGAGCTTGTGGACTTCGGTTAGCAGTGCAGCGCAATCAGTTACCTCCTGGTGACTATCGCGCTGCCGGGTCATTTCCTGCATGCGCTCTATCACTAATCCAGCGCGATGAGCCTGGTGGCTGAGCTTGTCGAGTGCTTCCGTGAGGCGCTCTTTATTGATGTTGTGATTTTGAATTAAGCGAATTCCAGTCTGTGCATACATCGATATTGCAGTCAAAGGCTGATTGATTTCATGCGCAATACCCGCAGCCATCTCACCCAGGGTATTGAGCCGGTCGACATGAGCGAGTACTTCTCGCTGTTCTCTCACTTCTTTCTCAGCCTGCCTCTGGCTGGTCAGGTCGCGAATCAATAAAACATAATTCGGTTTGGAGTCGGTCTGAATTTCACTAATGGATAAATGGATGGGAAACTCGGTGCCATCCTCGTGAATGCCGCTTAAGTCTCCACCGAGGGTATGTCTGTCGGTTTGATCCCGGCAGGCCATAAGATAATGATCGAATTCACGATAGTGACTGGTCGGTACCAGAATCCGACTATGTTTATTACGGGCCGATTCGAGGTTGTGACCAAACATACGCCGGGCAGCATGGTTGAAGGTTTGAATATCGCCCTGATCGTCCACCGTGATGACTGCTTCGACAGCGGATTCGACAACGGCCTGAGCGAAAGCTTCAGCCTGTTTTAAGGCGGTTTCGACGAGCTTGCGGTCGGTGATATCGGTGATGAAGCCTTCCAGAACAGCCACGCCGTCGTCGCGAAAATCGATTACGCGGCCGCGTTCCCATACCCACTTGACTGTGCCGGAGCGGGCAATAATGCGGTATTCGACTTCGAATGGTTGTTCCCTGGTAGCCGCGGCACGTACCTTACGGTCGACTTCGTCTATATCGTCGGGGTGGGTGAAATCACCCCAGAGCACGGCCTGACTTTCGATTTCATGACGATGATAGCCACATAGCAGGTAACAGCCTTCGCTAACGAAAGACATCGGCCAGTGCTCCAGATTGAGGCAACGATAGGCCATGCCGGGTAAATTTTTCAGCAGGGTTTCGAGTCGGTCTGAATGGCTAGAGTCTGTTTCTATAGCGACTGGTTGAAAAAATGTTTCGTTCATCAGGTTGAAAATAGTGGATAAAGGTATGTCAATGCAAGCTTTCCTGATTTTCGATTTGTTTGTTATGCTAATCATAATCCATATATACAATTGATTCAGGACGGAGCAGGTCATTTTGAGTACCGACAAAGCGGAAAATACCGGCATAGAGAAAACCCCTCCCAAATCGCTGGAGATTGCCATAGGTCGCCAGGTTCGTGGATTTCGTAAACGCCTCAATTTAACCGTTGCCAATGTAGCCAAACAGGCGCAGCTGTCGTCAGGGATGTTGTCAAAAATCGAGAATGGATTGACCTCGCCTTCGTTGGCGACACTAAATTCGCTCGCCCATGCGCTGCATGTGCCGGTTACAGCATTATTTAGAGGTTATGAGGAACAACGTGATGTAACCGTGATTAAAGCGGGTGAAGGTTTGCCGATAGAGCGTCGCGGTTCTGGTGCCGGGCACGAGTACCGGTTACTCGGCCACACCATTGGTAAGCCTTATACGATAGAACCTTATGTCATCACTATATCGGACAAGTCTGAAGTTTTTCCGGTATTTCAGCATGCGGGCACCGAGCTGATCTACATGCTCGAAGGCAGGGTGACTTATCGGCATGGTGACAGGAACTATTTGCTGGAGCCCGGAGACTCGATGTTTTTCGACGCCGAGGCTTCGCATGGGCCGGATCAAATACTCGAATTACCCTGCCGATACCTGTCGATCATTGTTTCGCAGTCTGCTGATTAGATTTACCTAACGGAATTAAATCGGTGATGCGTCGAGTATTGTGATGTAGGTGTAATAGCAAAAGGGCCTTGCGTTCTACGGTTCTGATACCCTGCCGAAAGCTATGTAGGGACGGAATTTTTTAGGAGTCAAGGGCCATCCCATTAATAAGTCGGTATGGCAGATTCAAATAAACGAAAAGTATTTGCTCGGATGTTGTTCACACCTCCGGTTTGCCGCCATACGGCGACAAATTCTCCATAAAAATCCATCGATATAGTAGGCAAGGTCGCATGTCCTGTATCTAGATTTCCCAGCAATTGCGGAGGGCCCCAAACGAGTGGCGCGTCCATCGATGCGGCGGACTTCATGCGACTGCTGCATTGGTTGCGCCATACAAGGGTGTAACGCTGGGCGCGAGGCCATCGACCGATCCTGCCACAGGCGGCGATGATTATGGAAAAGATTACAGAAAATACTTAATACCTGATTTTCATTCTGGAATTATTCCGGGAATTTTAGGTAACTGATTCAGAAAAACCGCCCGTGCACATGCGCGGGCGGTATCGGTCTTATTACTGTTCAATGCCGAAGCGTAAAGTTGGTAATACACTGGCAGCAGTGCCAATACCAAGGTATTCGCCGTTTGCTGAGCGGTCGTTATAAAGGGTAAGATTTTCTCCGGCGTCGCAGGTTAAAATGCCTGTAGCGTTAGACCAGATCAGCCAGACGTAGAGGTTATCCAGTCCGCTGTAGGCGAAGCCGGTCGATAGTGGCACCTCAACCCAGTCACCGGCATTCAACGCGGCATCCAACGTGAAATTGCCGTCGTATACCACGTAGGTGCTACCCGTCCCTTCCTTCATTTTCAAAGTAAGGTTTTGATAGGTTCCAGCCGAGGCGCCAGTTTCGAGGCGACAGGCTACTGAAGTGATCGTGCCCTTGCCGCCTAACTCGATCGGCAATACGCCCGTTGACGCAGCCATAGCGAAAGAGCCGGAAGTGATATCAAATTGAGAGTCTATGGTTTTAACCGGCATGACATGAATAGGCGCACCGTTGAAGCGGAATTGAACATCAGGAAGGGTAGTAGTGGGATTAGTTGACAGTGTGGCTAGATTGTCCGCGTTAAACACTGCCCGACCGGTGAGGGATGTCGCCTGGAAATTGGTGATTGCTGTAGCCGAGTGTACGTCTATCTCCACGATGAGATTATTCGTGCCGTTATAATCGAATACGCCATCCGGCATTGGTATCCACATCCATTCGCCAGCTGGAATTCCTGCGGGTATGGTGAAGCTGACATTGTCGGCCACAACAGTCGCTTCCCCGACTCTCGGACTATCCCATTCAGTTCCAGTCACTAGAGAGGCGACACCCGTGTGCATCAGGCGCATGCTGTAGGTGATGTTGTTATCCAGGCCTGTGTCGAATGTCTGAAAGCCTACTCCTGTAATGGGGCCAGAACCATTAATTTCGGCGGCCATATACAGGTATTGGAGTTTTGGTGTTAAATCTGCGTTAAATGGAAACGTGCTCCCGGTAGTTCCGCCAAAATCCTGTCGATTCTCGCCGCCTGCGAACACTACTCGAGTAATGGGCTGATTAGTAAGTTGAACAGATGCAACTGCCTGGGCTCCATCATTATCGTAAATGTGGCTTATATGTGGAGCGCTGCTCGTCTTAGTTAAAAATGGGCCGCCGGAGTCACAGGGACCTGCTACGATATCGACCAGAAGATTGTCCTTGCCGTTATACGAAAAGCTCCCATCAACCGGTATCCTGATGTAATCATTCTGAACTCCGGCGGGAATGGCTAACGATGTGGTGTCGAGCACTAAGGTCTGTGCGCCTTGACCCTGATTAATGTTGTTGGCAAATGTTACATTCAATGCGTTCGTGGCCGCGCTTAAATGGGACAATTTTATCGTGGTGTTATCACAGTTATCACCGGGGGAATCCGAGGCTAGTTGAAACTCTAGCGCCTCAATTGTACCAGCCCCCTTAATGGTTGATGCTTGCAGTAGTACCTGACTGTGGCGCTGCGCACTCAGATTACCGATTAAGCCGCCTCCGAGCGCGTCGATGCTAGTTGTTGTCGCCTGTTTGGTGAAATTACCTGTGCCAAGTAATGTCGGCCCGGTAGTTCCGCCACCGCCACCGCCGCCACCGCCGCCACCGCCACAGGCAGCAAGGGCAAAAGTGATTCCAATAATCGATAGTAGTTTCGTGTTTTTCATTGATTTTTCCTCTGGGTTATTGAGATTTCTCTGTAGTGCGACGGGTATTCGTTCGTTAGGGTGAATCAAAGTTCTCTCCATCTATTCTTTCTTGACGGAGTGTGATTGGATAGCTTCCTCCGTTTGTTTTTGATATGACCATAAAGTAGCGCTGTAAGCGCAGGTGTCTTTTGGTCTATCCCTGTCGTTGGTACTTAATGAAAAATACAGATAGTCTACCGACCGGTGTCTCACACGGCTCTCACACGGCGCATATCAGGGGGGAGAATACTTATTGGTGAAGGGGTGATCAGAAACAGGAGGGGTTCATCACCCCAAAACACGGAGTGTTAGAAATTTTGTGTCAATTCTTTAATGTGCAGCATAATGCTATATATTGAAGACAACGCGCAAAAAAAAATACGCTTTGCCCCCAGCTAATTTGTTGTTTATAACGTCTTGATAATCATTAATGCACTGTAGCACTGCTATCTGGATTATATCCTGATGTATAATCAAGATTGATTGTGCTTGATGAACTCATGTAGAGTTTCTTGTTACGATCATTCTTCATATAATAGGTCGTAACGCCGCCACCTGACTCAGTTAATATAACCACATAAGCTAAATCTGTATTAGGCATATTCCCCATATCCGAAGTCGTATATGTACCAGTTACGACTGATTCGATTGGTGTGGTGGATGAGCAAGTGCTATCCGTAAGACCATAGCCTTTTACTGTATAAGAATAAGTCCCATCTGAATGAAAAGAATATAAATCTTTTATGTAACCAACAAAAGCTTCAGCTCTGCAATTGCTAATCCATGCCGTTTTAACCGGGCTAAAGTTACCGACAAACGAACTACCGAGCTTCCTATATTGATTATCAAAATTTATCTTAGTCGGACGGTTTGTCGCTGTATCTTCACCAAAATAGAGAGAGGGTGAGGCAGTCATATTTGGTGTGTTTGTGCCATTTGCCGCACCGTGTAATAACAGTGATGGACCATCCGTAGTTATAATTTGTGAATAAGTAGGATAAATCGAAGTTGTGACTCCATTTTCAAACCTGCTAGTCTGAGTCAGGTCGATACTGTGAACAGGAATGCCATTATTGCTTATACTCGTTGCTGGAGTAATAGTAAAATCACCTGACTCAAAAATAATAGTTCCTTGCTGTGTCGTGCAGGTATTATCAGTATAACCAATAGAGCCTAGAGAAAATTTAGGGCCAGCTGAATCATAGTAATTTATAAGCCGGATAACGTTATTATCGCAACTTGATACCCATTGCCCCATCATGTCTGCTTTAATATCACCCATCGGTCCTGTTGTTGGCAGATAGGGCATTGTCGTATCAACGGTTGTTGGCCGGGTTGCCGGGTCTGATGTTGCAGCTGACGCCATGTAAAGTTGGTTGTTTTCGACAGAATAGACGTTGTAGATTGTTGGTAGCCCTGGATTCATGACACCCTGAATTATAGTTTCATTAATGGTTAAATCTATATCGGTTAATTGTTTATCCGATGAACCGGTAAACGTTGTACCAACGGTGTATGTACCGTTGGAGAAAATGATTGAACCAGAATGTGTTGTACAGTCAGTATCAATAAATGAGTTATTTTTAATTGATAATGTGTTATCGCTATTAAACTGGTATGTCATTCTTGTTGAAGCTGATGCACCAGTAGATAGTGAGGTTGTGCACGTCCCCTGCCAGCTGCCAACAATCGATGTAGCGGCCAGAGCTGTTTCACCGCCACCACCGCCACCACCACAGGCACTCAACAGTAATAAACTGGAAATTATTAAGCCGTAATATTTTTTTTTGGTAGAGGGTTTCATTTTATAATCCATTTGTTATGAAAAGACTTATTGTTGAATTCCAAATGCCATGGTACCGTCAAAGATAGTGGTTGATGGTGCAATTGGTGCCAGCCAGGAAAAACCAAATAGTACGTATTTACCGTTGATATTCGAAACCATTAACTGAATTTCATTAGTAGAACCATCACCGTTTAATGCAGTGCCTTGTAGTACACCAGGAGATGATTGTCCGGTTATAGTGATTGTTCCTGTAGTGGTATTGACAATATTATTTTCAAAGTCACTGTAATCATAAGCGGTAAAAACACCATTACCCGTAGCCTCTATGCGCGCAGGCCTAAGTTGCATGACCCCTTGTTGGTCTGGTTTAAACAAAACGAAATTAATAATATTCCCGGCCTCTGTTAAAGCGCCGACTGCATTTGAGGTATCAATGTTGGAGGCAGGTTTAAGCATACCAACAAAGTCATCACCTCCTGGATTTTTTCCAAAGATCATTCCGGTTTGTGAGATTAGCAATTCACTACCCGATGCAAGCGTTACTGCACCGTCGCTACATAAACCGGTATCTGGCGCAGGTGCAGGCGTAGCAGTTAAGTCAGTTCCATCCAGCGCGGATTGTGTTGCTGTAGCAGAAAACTCTGAAGTGGCTCCATTGGCACTTACATTTGCTGTTCCCCACATTATTGAAGTATCAGTTGTTATGGTTGTACCTGGAAGCGGCATAACGGCATAGTTATAGTCGTTAGTTGAATTGACGCAACTACCGATAGTGAAGCCGACAAAGTACATATTATTACCACCAGCAATAAGCGCTGTTTGTGGATATTCAAGTGCATAATGCGTATTGGGTACTGTTACAGATGGCGAGGTGCTACTTGTTGTTACGAGTTTAAGAAATCCATTTGCCAATGTGGATTTATCACCTGACATGGTTACGCTATTAGCATGGTCAACAACCTGGAACTGAGTGCTACCGACGGTTACGCTTACATTGTTTCCAGAAGAATCTTGTCCCTGATATATGGTATCTGTAATTGATGAGGGCGTAGTACTACCGCTACCGCCGCCACAGCCAACCAGACCTAGCATCAGTAGAGAAGTCAGACTGATTACTTTAAAATTGGGTTTCATGGTTAATCGCCTATGTGATTTATGTTCAAGTAGTCTTTTGATATATTTAAAACATAAGCCGATTGTTTTTATCAAAAAGCAATCGGCTTAAAAACAATATTTAGCAGAACTGATGAAAATTTGAATTAGGGGAGGAACCTGGAAACCATGAAGTCCCAATCATCGCCATCCCTGTCGTTTGGGAAGTAGGTTGAGCCACCCAATAAAATTTTACCATCCGGTTGAATAGCCACATCAAAGCCCTCAGTGTGCCAGCCATCCAAAGTATAGCCCTCGCCATCGGCGGCAAAAGTGGTGTCTAGAGTCCCGTCTGAATTAAATCGTAACACCCAGGCCCGTGTGGTTACTGGGAACCCGTCTTGTCGCGTGTCACCGCCTACCACGATTTTGCCATCGGTTTGCAATTCCAAGGCTCTGCCCCTGCTCACGTAGAACTCCGTAGCAATATAATTTGACGGAGTGTGCAGCACTACGCCACCATTGGCGCCACCACCGTAGGTTGATACCAGATTGCCGAAATTGTCCACACGGAAAAGCGCTACATTGCCGCCAGACTCACCAGAGGCAATCAGAGATCCGTCATCAAGCAGAGTGATATCATGCACGATATCCTCCATACCTGCGCCATTCACGTCATGCTCAAAAATGCCACCGTTTCCAAAGGATGTGTCCAGAACACCGTTTTGAAGCAGACGGATGATGTAAAAGTTTTTATGCCCGCTCCGTTGTACCGTTCCAGCGACGTAAATTTCGCGTTTAGTCGCATATGCAATTTTCACCTCGTTGGCATAGGATCCGTTCGTAGTATCCCGGAATGTTCCGCTGGTGCCAAAACCAGTATTGAGCAAGCCCCCTGATGTGTAGGAGGCCACAATAATGCCGTAGCACATGTCGCAGGCACCATCTCCAGCAAGGATATATGTATCAAGAGCACCGGTAATGTCCGCACTGTTCCATTGAATAGCTACGTCCTTGCCATGACTATTTCCAAATCCCAGAATGTCCGTGGTGTATCCCGTTGTGCCGCCGAACGCGGTGACTGCGTCGCCAGTGGTTGCCATTTTACCCAAGGCCATATTGGTTATCGTTGATGTGCTGGTGTCCTGGCGATCACCCGCAAATATCAGGTCGCCCCTCTTGCTCATGGCGACGCCAAAAGATTTTTCGTTTCCACCGGCATAATCCATATACGGAAAAAAGCCGGGATTGTAGCCCCCGTCACTGTTGAATTTTGTAAAGGACATATTGGAATTGCCATCAACCGCGTTTGTTTCAGTCCATCCCGCGATATAATGTTCCCCTGTCGCCGTGAGTAGCAATTCCCGCCCCCGATTGTTGTAAACCAGATCCCCGTTGACAGAGATCCTTGGGCTTGAGGTAAGCCCGTAAGTTGAATCAAGGTAAGGTTGAGATGAACCGGTCGTCCCCACACTCCCACCACCACCACAACCAACCAGGCCCAGTATCAGTAGAGAGGACATACTTATTAATTTAAAATTGGGTTTCATGAAGTATCGCCTTTGTGATTTATGTTTAGTGGAAGTAGATAGATACTGGTAGTCTACCGACCTATATCTCACACAGGTCTCACTTGGGCACATCAGAGGTAGAATAATTATTGGTGAAGGGGTAATCAGAAACAAGGGGAGAGGTAGCCCTGATATTCCCGTAAAAGTTTTACCTGTTGTTCAGGCGATATCGGAAGCATAGCTGGCCAGGCGCAGAAAGTGGTCGTGGGCTTGCTTTCGGGTCGCGAGCGCCCAACTACTGGAGTTTGCATCTTGCAGGAAGGGTCCGAGGTAAAGGTCACTAATACGAGACCAGATTGGAGTAAACGCCGTTACATCTATCATTGGTTTTTGGCGATGCTGGGTAGCTAGATGTAAAAATTCATGCAAATCGACCCAGCACACTTTGCTATTCAGGCTGAGGCGACTGTCCTGTAAAGGAGAAAGGGCTTGATTGCCGATTAGTTTTCGTAAGCGATACAGAGTAGTGTCGAAATTTTTACGTGCCGCGTCACCTTCGGCTTCAGGCCACAAAGCGTCCGACAGTCTTTCCTGATGGATACTCTGACCGCCCATTGCGACCAGCACCATTAATAATTCGAGCGGTTTTTTGTGTCGATTTAATTCTTTTTCGGTCAGGACTCTGTCGTCGATAGCGACCTGAAATTCCCCCAGACTGCAGATCTTGATTGGCCAGGGCCATAAATCGCCAATGATTTCCCCGGTTGGTGGCTCGATGGCGTACTGTCGAATAAGGCTATGTACATAGCTGGTAGCGATGTTTTCCCGGAGGGCTAGTAGCAGTAGGGGAGACAGGTGATGTGGTATCAGTCCGAACCAGCAGACGAATTGTCGTTGTTCTCCTCTTCGCAGGCATTGTTTCAGGATTTTAATAGCCAGCGCATCGTTACCGTTAGCCTTAGCCAGCTCAGCTTCCGCTAATTCGTACCGAAACAGGAGAATATTATTGTCAAATGGTCTGATACAGGGCTTCGCACTATCGAGTGCTGCTTGCGCTTCATCGTACCGATTCATGCTTATTAACAATTGAGCCTGGCCGATCAGGCAGATAGCCTGTGGCGCTGGTGCGCCTGATATGCGAGCTCCTGTTACAGCGAACTGGTAATAGCCGAGAGACTCGAGTAGCCGTCCTTGCGCATGTGCAAACCAGCCCCTGGCGAAATGAAAGTGCGAGTTATCCGGGTGGGTTTCCGCGGATACTAAAGGTGCAAGATTATCCAGTATCTGTTCTGCCCGCGATAAGTCGCCCAGTAAAAAATGACTGATTGCTTGATAGGACAACAACGGCGAATCCATGAGGTGGATGCCGGTAGCTTGACCGAACTGATAGGTTCGAGCGGCTTCCTGTTTACATTTAACAGGCTTACCGCCCATGAAAGAAGTGACAGTAGTCATCGTTCCGAAGACCAGTTTAACCAGTGGCGTGGCCTCGGGTGAGTGAAAACAATGTTGTAACAATTCTTCGAGGCGCTGTGAGGTATGATAGTCACCCAGCCAGAAGCTATTGACCATGATGGCATTCCCAAGCTTCATTTTTATAATGATCGGATAGTCACCGCCCAGCATTTCATTGGCCAGTTTCTTTAGCTGGGGTAGCTTTGGGTAATCGGGCTGACGCCAGGATATGGCGAATAGCGCTGCAGGGATCAGTTGTGGAGCGATTGCCGGATGGGTTAAAAGGTTTGGAGACTGATCCAGCAACTGGTCGAGGATCGCTATCCACTCGTCCAGCCGAGAAAAATTGGCGCGTTGGAGGCCGATGCATTCCATCACCCCGGCGACTGCAAGCAGCATTTGATGGACCATTACCTGTCGCTTGGCTGCGGCAAAACTTTGCTCAAAGTAGGTTAGGGCTTCAAATGGTGAGGATGGTAGAATTGCGATTCCAAGCAAACTCAGGAAGTCTGGGTTCTCGGATATCCAATCTTCCGGCAGTTGCCTGATCAACCTGACCAGAGTTTTGGCCTGGCCCGTCATTAACAGATGATTGGCTTGCTCACTCAGTGCCTGTGCCATTGATGGATAATTTTCGAGCTTACACCATAGTTCTAGAGCTTCGCTAAGCTGCCCTGACTGATTGAGTAATTCGGCACTACTGTCTATTACTTCAGCCAGTTCTTCGGAGCTTAGTATTACATTGGCCTGTTTGATTAAAAAGTTGCGGAACATTGGGTGGTATCGGTATTTCGGCCGCTCATCACCCAGGTGGGTTGTAAAATAATTTTGACTTGAGAGTAGTTCGATTGCCCGAAAATCTTCGCTATTACCGCCCAGAGCGGTTATTGATTCCTGGGTGACGTCGGATAGATAAGCCGTCTTAAGTAAGGTTAGTTGAGTTCGCTTATCCATGTGATAGAAGACTTCCTGAGAAAAGTAATCGAAAACCGATTGTGTCGATTCGTTACTTTCTGTTGGTAATTTCTGAATAGAGGGTTTTGAGCATAATATTAACCCTGCCGCCCAACCGTGGGTATGGCGATAAACGGATTCCAGCCATGACTCTGACAGTTCACCGTTTGTGCCGAGGGCCGTTTGTATAAGTTGTCGGCTTTCATTCAGAGTAAACAATAAAGTAGATGGATCGATTGTGGTTAACATACCGTTTGCCCTGAGACGGGAGAATACCGCCGGAGGATGCTGGCGACTGGTAATAATGACTCGAATGCCTGGCGGCAAGAGTCCAAGCCCGATGCTCAGTAGATCGTGACTACCCGAATAGGCATCGAGTGTTTCGTAGTTATCCAGTACTATCCAACAGGGCCGAGGTAAAGCTGCGAACAGACGCTCGAAATAGTGACGAGCGAAGATGGCAATATCCAGTGCGTATTCGGGGGTAAGCGGTGGCGGTAATTCCGAGCCCGGTTTATACAAATGTTGTCCGGCTGCGCACAGGTTTGCGAGAAAAACAGTTTCGTCGGAATCTCTGAGATCAAGCTGATTCCATAATGCGGGTTCTTTCAGGCTATTCACAAATGATGCGGACAGGACCGTTTTTCCAGAGCCGGGCGATCCATGAATCCAGATAATAGACTGGTCGTTGACCTGCTGTAGCTGATCAAGAAGCCTTGGACGGGTAATCGATGAATCCGTTTTGGGAGTACAAAAACGAGATAGCATAATTTAGATATTATTGTTTAAATTCCGAATTCCGTAATAGAGGTTTACATGATTGGTGCTAGGCCATGAATACGGAACATCTAGGATAATACTATACAGTAAGGAAGTGCAATTATAGTGTTAATGACTTCACAGTTCTAAGTTGTCCGGAAGAGGTACATCTCCTGGTTACTCAAGTTGTAGAGAGAGTGCTGTTAAACTACCTTTCTACCAACATAACAAAAAAATTAAAGAGTGTAGTGGGCGGGTGAATTTCTCTGTGGGCTTGTTTTGTTGACGGTAACAGGACTAAATTCTGCGAGTGCTACTAATGGTATTAATCTGATCGGTTTTGGTGTCGAGTATGAGAATTTAGTCTCGGCCTTTGGTAGCGTTGACGATTTGTCCGTCACGTCTCGTATTGCTCCAGGGTTTTCCTGGAAAGTGAATAATCAGTTATCGTTTGGTGTTTCTTCATTGTTGACCTATGCCGATCTCGAACAGAGAGTTTTTCCCAATACCTCGTTCAATAATACCGTCGATCCTTCTCGGTCGTTTTTGAGCAGCATCGGTAAGATTTAAATACGCTAGGTAAGGGTATAAAAGTCGGTGGGGTTTAAATGCGATTAACATTCATCAGCATCGTTTCTATCAACTCCTGCGGATTAACCGGTTTTGTAATATGTCCTGTCATTCCCGCTTCAAGGCTTTTATTACGTTCGTCTATTAACGCATGTGCAGTTACCCCGATCACAGGTAATTCTGGTGCCATTTTAACTATGCGCCTTGTCGCTTCATAACCATCCATGACCGGCATTTGAACGTCCATTAAAACAATGTCAATATCATTAATCCCTCTTTCCTCGAGACATTCAATAGCTTGTTGCCCATTCTCTACAATGGTAACTACGGCTCCTTCCTGTTCCAGTATGTCTTCAATGATCAGCTGATTGATTTCCACATCTTCCGCCACCAATACACGCAAGCCTTTTAACCGGGAGCTGGCTGGCTCTTTAATGACTGGCTCCAGAGAAGAGGGGCGTTGAGTTTCAACCAGGGGCAGACTCAATAAGAAGGTACTACCCACATATAATTCGCTTTGAGCTGTAATATCCCCCCCCATTATTTGCGCTAGATTGTAACTTATTGCCAGACCTAACCCGGTGCCACCAAATTGGCGCGTGGTGGAGCTGTCTGCCTGTTGGAAAGGTTTATATAATCGTGACAATTGATCCTGGCTCAGGCCTATCCCGGTATCGGTAATCTCAAATCTTGTCAACTCACCTTCACGTGACACAGAAACCGTGACCTCACCTTTTTGCGTGAACTTTATTGCATTGGAAATAAGGTTGAGCAGAATCTGTTGCAGGCGAAGAGGGTCTCCGATGACCCAGGCAGGCAGGTCGCCCATAAGATTAACATTTAGTTTCAAAGACCTGTTCTGTGCTCTTTCATAGTTCATGTTTATGACATTATCGATTACTGACAGCAGGTTAAAAGGGAGTGATTCTAAGGCGAGTTTGCCCGCCTCAATTTTGGAAAAGTCGAGAATCTCATTGATTACCCCGAGCAAATGTTTCCCCGATTCCTGGATTTTATTAAAGGCAACCTGGCTATGCGAATCTGAACTGTCTCGCAGGCCTATATTGGCCATGCCCAATACAGCATTTAACGGCGTGCGTATTTCGTGGGACATATTAGCAAGAAAAGCACTTTTGGCAGAATTCGCGGCTTCAGCCTCCTCTTTTGCCCGGGCTAGTTCTATGGTTCGTAACTCGACGGTTTTCTCCAGGTTATCCCGATGAGTTTTGACCTCCTCTTCGAGTTGTTTGCGTTCATTTATATCATGGCCAACGCCACGGTAACCGGCAAAGCTGCCATCGATATTAAAATAGGGGACGCCACTGACTGATAACCAGCGTATATCCCCTTTTTTGGTGGGAACCCGGTATTCGAAATCGCGGTAGGGTCGATGGTTTTTCATATCCGAAAGGTTACTGGCCATAAGAGATGGCGGGTTCAGTTTGTCTTTGGCCATTATTTCTGGTCGTGTCATACCCAGGACATCTCGCGCTCTTCCAGTATGTTTTTCGAACTGTTCGGAAAAGTAGGTAAAACGTAAATCCGCATCCGTTTCCCAGAACCAGTCGGCAGAGCTGTTCGAGAAATCATGAAATCGCTGTTTTTCCTGTTCCAGCTGGTGCTGGGTCTTCTTTAACTCGGAAATATCGGTGGAGATCCCGCATAAGGCATAGATGGTTCCATTTTCGTCCCGCAGGGGTATTTTTACGGAGAGGTAGGTAGCAGTCTCGCCAGTTTCCAAAACCGTGTTGGTTTCCTCTGTGCGCAGGGTCAGGCCATCCGACAGCACACGCTGGTCGTTCTTCTGGATGTTTTCGGCCGTCGTTGCATCGAAGTATTTCTCATCGCCAAAGCCGATGATTTCATCTATTTCTGCATGCCATAACTTACGCAGCTGGCGGTTGGCGAACAAGTAGTGACCCTTATTATCCTTGAGGTACATATAGGCGTCGACATTGTCGAGTATAGTGCGCATATTTCCCTCACTTTCAGTTAACTCTTTTTCTTTTAATCTCAAGCGGTTTAATAAAGCACGTTGTCGAATAAACAGAAATGTGATGAGGATAAATAGTATAAGACCGGCGATTGCTGCTAGCGGGTAAAGAACCTGTAAGTTGTTAAATTGCATCCAAATTTGACTCAGAATATCCACATTTATCTGGTCCACTAAAACACCTCAAATCCTTTGATCAAGTTAATTAAAGGTGCTAAAAAGCGAGGAAAAGTTAATCATAAAAAAATATACCTTAATCGGCTCAATATTCAATGCAAATCATCAGGCACAGTTATAAGTTAGCACAGTCTGCTCATATTACTGTGTGATTAATACATAAACCCAGGTAACCACTAACCGGCCCCACCCGGCACGGAGGGCTGGAGGCGAGGGTGTGAAGCAGTATCTAGCCTGTTACTCTATTTCCATTCCAGTGGCCCCTGTCTTATCATCCTGCTGATTACAATCAAAAGGCTGAGATTCATGCAGATATCAAATTTTCCGGTTACGCCTGTAGAACAAAGCCGCCTTTCACAGGTGGACTTTGACAACCTCGGCTTCGGCTCCATATTTTCCGACCACATGTTCAGCATGGTTTATGAGGACGGGGCATGGAAGAATCCCGAGATTCATCCCTACCGGACTCTTGCCCTGGAGCCCGGGGTTTCTATGTTGCACTACGGGCAGACCGTATTCGACGGCTACAAGGCCTTTCGAGGTCTGGACGGCGAGGCACGTATCTTTCGCCCCGATATGAACGTGCGGCGGCTCCATGATTCCTGTCGGCGGTTATGTATTCCGATCATGGAGGTCGAGGAATTACTCGAGATTATTATCCAGGCGACGCGGCAATTGATAGCGCTGGACCACGGCTGGTTACCCTCCCGGTGGGGCCAGTCGCTTTATGTGCGACCATTGGTGATCGGCACTGAGGCCACACTGGAGGTGCGGGCGGCCACCAGCTACCGCTTGATGATCATGACCTCGCCGGTTGGAAGCTACTTTACTAATCTGCAAAAAGGCGTGTCCCTGCGCGTGGAAGATCGCTTTACACGCGCAGCCAGTGTAGGTGGATTAGGGGCGGTCAAGACTGCCGCTAACTATGCTGCCAGTCTGCTACCGGGGTTTGAAAGTCGGCAGCAGGGGTTTGACCAGGTGTTGTGGCTGGATGGAAATGAACATCGCTATGTAGAAGAGGTGGGCGCCATGAACATCTTCTTTAAGATCGATGGCAAAGTAGTGACGCCACCACTCGGTGGCTCCATCCTGCCCGGCGTGGTACGCAATAGCGCCCTTACCCTGCTCAGGGACTGGGGCATACCAGTCGAGGAACGGCGTATCGCCACCGATGAGGTGGTGGAAGCCTTCCGCAGTGGAGATCTGCAGGAAGTGTTCGGTGCGGGAACGGCAGCGGTAATCTGCCCGGTGGCCAGTATAGGATTCAAAGGCGAAGTGTTTCAGGTGGCCACGACACCCCCCGGCGAGTTGACCCTACGCCTCTACGATCAACTCACCGGCATTCAGTACGGGAAACTGGCGGATCGCCACGGCTGGAATGTCCGCGTACCCATTCCTCAGTCCGACTCCGTCATGGTTCAGTAAGTGCTATGTGAATTTGAT
>JAOUJX010000310.1 GCA_029882955.1 Gammaproteobacteria bacterium | reverse complement strand
GGAGGATGACAGGGCCGCCGCCATTACACCGGCCACCGCCAGGGGCGAACAGGCCCAGGCCAGCCCAGGCCGCAACCGGGGTGCAAGTGGTGTTTCGGGTTGACTGGCCTGGGTCAGCGTTAGCGGAAGCAACGAGGCACAGCAAAATAGTGCGAGCAAATTGTAGGCAACATAATCGGCCGGCTCCAGTACTGCAACCAGAAGTTGAGCCAACAACGAAGCACCGGTATCTGCAATGCGGTAACTCCCCATAGCACGACCACGGTTTGCGTTATTCACTCTGGCATTGAGCCAGGCTTCTATTACCGTATAGCACCCGGCTACACAGAGTCCGGAGGCGACCCGCATCAACGCCCAGGCATAGGGGTCAACTACCATCATATGCGCCAACAAGCCGATGGCACCGGCAGCGGTAAAAGCGGCAAAGGCTCGACTATGCCCAACCCGCCCCATTAGACGTGGTGCCCACCAGCAACCGATAAAGAAACCGAGAAAATGAGATGACCCCAGCATACCAATTTGCTGGGTAGAAAAACCGAGCTTAATCCCCGATAAGGCGTCCAGCGGCCCGACGCCTCCTGATGACAGCTGCAATAATATAACTGACAGAAATAGCGCGAAAAATGATGTGATCAGTCCCATTGATTGATGGCTAAGCCCGCAATAGATTTATATAGACAGTCGAAAAATATCAGAATCAGGCGATAGTTTCCGATACATCGCGAACCATTCGAGGATTAAATCGATCAACCGTTACAAGCGCTCAATAATCGCCGCGTTACCCTGGCCACCACCGATACACATGGTGATAAGGCCGTAGCGCCCGCCAATACGTTCCAGTTCGTACAGTGCCTTGGTAGCAATCACCGCACCGGTGGCGCCAATCGGATGACCGAGAGAAATGCCACTGCCGTTCGGGTTGGTTTTTTCTATCGGTAAATCGAGCTCTCGAATCACTGATAGCGCCTGCGCAGCAAAGGCTTCGTTAAGTTCGATGGTATCCATATCGGCAATCGACAGCCCGGTTTTTTGCATGACCGAACGAACCGCCGGCACCGGCCCTATGCCCATGATTTTTGGATCGACACCCGCGTAAGCGTAACCCACCAGGCGCGCCAGTGGTTTGATGCCACGCGCTTCGGCAGCGCCGCGTTCCATCAGTACCAGCGCTGCCGCAGCATCGTTGATACCCGATGCGTTACCCGCAGTGACGGTACCATCCTTCTGAAAAACCGCTCGCAGCGAAGCCATGCCTTCGACAGTCGCATCGCCACGAAAGTGCTCGTCGCGGTCAAAAATTTTCACGCCTTTACGATGCTTGATTTCGATCGGAATAATTTGCTCCTTGAAGCGTTCCTCCTCCCAGGCACGGGCGGCGCGGTGATGGCTCTCGACAGCCAGCGCATCCTGATCTTCGCGGCTAATACCGTATTTCTCCGCCAGATTTTCAGCGGTACAACCCATGTGGCCGTTACCGAAAGGATCCTGCAGGGCAGCGGTGACACCATCGATCGCCTGACTATCACCGAGGCGCGCACCCCAACGCAGTCCGGGCAGATAATAGGGTACGCGGCTCATGTTCTCTGCACCACCGGCGACAGCGCAGTCGTATTCGCCAAGCAGTATTCCCTGACTGGCGGAAACAATCGCCTGTAAGCCCGAACCGCAAAGACGGTTTACGGTGAGTGCGGGTGTGGCTTCCGGTAGCCCGCCCAGAATGGTGGCACATCGAGCCAGGTAGGCATCGCGAGGCTCGCTGTGAACCACGTTGCCAAAAACCACATGCTCTACACTATCGGCCTCTATACCGGCACGGTTAACCGCTTCGCTGACGCACCGGCCTGCCAGCTCGACGGCGGGAACATCCTTTAAATCACCGCCATAAGTACCAATTGCAGTACGAACTGCGCTAACGATGACGACTTCTTTTTGTTGTGTCATGTTTGATTCCTCAAATTTGATTTAGAAACTGATTATAAAGCCTTTTTGGCGGTTTCGATTTTCGACAATGTCTCGGTGGGCAGGTTTTTGTAATTTGAACCAAATTGATCGACAAAGACCTGATAAAGTTGTGCCTCATACATCGGCTCGCATTCCCGTATACAGGCATTGCGGGTTGAGAGTATGGTTTCTACCATGGCCTCTTTGTTGTTTACCGCGCCACTGTCAAATTCCGACATCAGCTGGATGTTGGTAAGAGTCTCTAATACCACCTCTGCATCAGCCCAGTAACGGTTAAACGAATCTTTCATGAAATGCCGGTGGTCCGGGTTACCCGTAATATATTCGATTTCGATAAATGGTTTTCGCCACATGGGTCGACTGGCGCGGATACTGGAAATCACCCGGGTATTGTCCATGCAATCCAGTATTTCATCGATGATCGGATTATCGGAAAACTTATCGAGGGCGAGTTTCATGCAGGCCTGGTCAGCCAGCCTCGACAGAGCGTTGGGCCGAGAGTGCCCAGAGTCCAGCAATCGACAATAAGCTGCCGCCGCTGAAATTGAATGCTCTCTGGGTTTTGTCCGATGATAAAAGTATTCGAGCCTGCCCGGCAAACAGGGCGTATAGCGTCGCATTCAAAACCGCCAGCACGACAAAGGTAATGGCAAGCATCCATAACTGCTGACTTAAACCGTAGGCGGGTGAAATAAACTGGGGCAGAAAGGCAATGAAAAAAACAATGCCTTTGGGGTTGAGCGCCGTCACCAGATAAGTGTTAGTAAATAATTTCCAGCCAGAATCGTTGTTTTCCGACGAGCCGAATCCGGTGGGCTTAACACCAGACCTGAGCATTTTAATCCCCAGGTATAACAAATACAGACCGCCAACCCATTTGACTAGCTGAAACCAGAAAGCCGAATGCGCCAATAATGTACCCAGTCCGAGCAGTGATAAAGCAAGTGCGCTAGAGTCACCAAGTGCTACAGCAGCGATCAAGGGTAACTTAACGCGGTGGCCGTGCGAGATGGAATAGCTGATCACCGTCAGAATGGTAGGTCCCGGAATGATGAGAAGTATACTTGAGGCCGCAACGAAGGCGATCCATAGATCTATGTTCATGGTTAGATTGTATGCTGTTTCCTGATGAATCTAAAATAGCCGAATTTTTGCTCCATATTAGACGGTGTGATATGTAGTTCGACTGTCTCTTCAACCAGTTCATAGTCCTCCCCCAGTTCTGTGCTCAGCTTTCTGGCATCGTATTGGACCACCTCGAGACCACTACATTTTTCCGGTCCGCCAATTGCGAATGCAGCGATCACAAGATGACCGCCGGGTTTTAATGATTGATTTAAGACTCTGATGTATTGCCGTCTGTCAGACTCAGCTGTGAGGAAATGAAACACTGCGCGGTCGTGCCATAACGAGTATTGTTGAGCGGCCTTAAATTCGGTTACGTCAGACGCGTACCATTTGACTTTCTTTGCTGCGTCACCGAGTCGATATCGAGCGCGGGAAAGCGCATTTTCAGAAATATCAAGCACACTGATATCGAGATAACCGATTCCGATAAGATGATCAACCAGTGAAGAAGTACCGCCGCCAATATCGATAATTGCTTCATCCAGCGCTAACTGCGTATTTTGAATGAGTTGCAGCGAAAGAGATGGCTGCTGCTGATACCAGCTCACATTCTCCGGCGACTTGTCCTGATAGATGTTTTCCCAATGGTCTTTTCGGTCGGTCATTGTCGTCTGGTTTGGCGGATGGTAAAGGTCGGTAATATGAGCGTAACATATCAGAAAATTGCCGTGGGGGCGTAATTCATTGCGCCGCCATCTCTGGGGGCATTAACTCCCCTGTATCGACTTTTTAAATTATAATAGTTGGCATAGAGACACCTAACCCTATAGTGCCGAAATCCAAATGAGGTCGTAATGTCTAAATCAAGCGTTAACTTTAATTTTTCCGAGCAGCGCGTGCTAATTACCGGAGGCACCTCGGGTATGGGCGAAGCGACAGCGATTGCCTTCGTTGAGGCGGGGGCGAATGTCATCATCAGTGGCCGTAATCGGGAAAGGGCGGATGCGATGATCGAGGGACTAAAGGATGCACCGGGTAGCATTCAATTCATTGCCGCAGATGTCAGCGATAGCAACGAGTGTCAGATTCTGGTGAGCCAGGCCGTGGGCCTGCTGGATGGTCTGGATATCGTCGTCAATAGCGCCGGGGTGATATATCACGCCACCGCCGAGGAAACGACTGACCAGCAATGGCACGACACCATGAACGTCAATGTGAATGGAACTTTTTATATCTGTCGAGCCGCGATTCCGCATATGAAAATAGATGGCGGCTGTATTATTAACATCGCTTCGGATGCAGCGCTGTCCGGCAGTAATCATCTGGTCGCCTACTGCGCCAGCAAGGGGGCTGTGTTACTGATGACCCGCGCCATGGCAAAAGATCATGCGCGCGATAATATTCGTATCGTGCCGATCTGCCCGGGTGATGTCGATACGCCGATGCTGCGTGGTGAATTCAGGGAGCGCGGTCTCGATGCAGAAACCGGTTTACGGGAATCGGCCGAAGGCGTGCCGCTGAATCGCGTGTGCAGCGCTGAGGAAGTTGCGCATATGGTGTTATACGCGGCTAGTGACTCAGCCAGATTTATTACCGGTTATCCATTGGTGCTCGATGGCGGCAACCGGGCTTGACGGGAGCCGGGCTCTGTATACCTAACTTAATGGTGAATGGGTAGATCCGTTAACTCCGGCAACTATCGATGTTATTAATCCTGCGATCGAAGCTATATACACAAATTAGTGCCGGTAGCGCTGGGGCTTGCAGGAGTTTCTGGAAATTAAAGCGATTACAGGTTCGATGGCAGGTTAGCCTTAAACTCTTCGCGTATCCGCGCCGAGTAAACCGCGAGACCCAGGCCATCGGCGCCCCGGGTCTGTGATAAAACGGCGGTATTAACGCCGAGTACGACACCCTGAGTGTCGACCAGCGGACCGCCACTATTCCCGGGTAGTATCTGTGCATCGGTAAAAATATGGTCTTTAGCCGATTTGGTGACGATGCCG
>JAOUJX010000309.1 GCA_029882955.1 Gammaproteobacteria bacterium | reverse complement strand
TAGCACGTCTGCAAATCGATGACGAAAACCTCGATCAATATACCTCGGCGTTAACCGATATTCTCAACCTGGTCGAGCAGATGAACGAGCTCGATACTAGCGGAATTACACCCATGGCCCATCCACTAGACGCCACGCAGAGATTACGGGAAGACGCCGTCACCGAGCCCAATTTACGCGACAAGTTTCAGAGCATCGCACCCGATGTTGAACACGGATTGTATCGCGTTCCCAAAGTCATCGAGTGAGGGCGACAATATGAGCAAAACTATTAGCCAGATTCAACAGGGTCTGACAAAGAGGGATTTCTCCAGCGTCGAGATCACGCAGGATTATCTAGCCGCAATAAAGCAGCATAACCCGGCAATTAACTGTTACATCAGTATCACCGAAGATCTCGCGCTGCAACAGGCCAAAGCTGCCGACCAGCGAATCGCCAGTGGCGAAGCGCAGTTGCTCACCGGGGTACCGATCGCACACAAAGACGTTTTCTGTACCGACGGGGTAAGAACTTCCTGTGGCTCGAAAATGCTGGATAATTTCGTCGCCCCCTACGACGCTACGATCATCGGAAATTTCAACGAAGCCGGTTCGGTAATGCTCGGCAAGACCAACATGGATGAGTTCGCCATGGGGTCTTCGAATGAAAACAGTTACTACGGAAGCGTAGCCAACCCCTGGGACCACGAACGCGTACCTGGCGGTTCTTCAGGCGGTTCAGCCGCCGCAGTTGCTGCTGGTTTAGCGCCCGCTGCTACCGGCACCGATACCGGCGGGTCGATCCGCCAACCGGCAGCACTTTGCGGTGTCACCGGTATTAAACCCACTTACGGCCGGGTTTCGCGTTACGGCATGATAGCCTTCGGCTCCAGCCTCGACCAGGGCGGCCCTTTTGCGCGTACGGCAGAGGATTGTGCCATTTTGTTAAATACCATGGCGGGATTTGACCCGCGCGATTCAACCTCAATCGATCAGCCTGTCCCCGATTATAGCCAGGGCCTGGGCAGTGACATCAAAGGCTTGAAAATCGGCTTACCAAAAGAGTACTTTGCCGAAGGTCTGGAAGCCGGTGTCGCCTCGGTCATCGAGTCTGCAATCGACGAGTATCGCAGACTTGGGGCTGAAATTGTCGAGATCAGTCTGCCACATACAAAATATTCGATCCCGGTTTACTATGTCGTCGCTCTCGCAGAATGCTCTTCTAATTTATCGCGCTTCGATGGCGTGCGTTTCGGCCACCGTTGCAGTAATCCCCAGGACCTTGAAGACCTTTACAAACGCTCACGCGGCGAAGGTTTCGGCGAAGAAGTCAAACGCCGCATCATGCTCGGCACTTATGCCTTGTCCGCTGGTTACTACGATGCTTATTATCTTAAGGCGCAGCAGGTTAGACGCCTGATTAAACAGGACTTCGAACAGGCATTTAAACAGGTCGATATCATCGCCGCACCCACTACCCCCGAAATCGCCTTCAAGCTGGGCGATAAAACTGACGATCCTGTAAGTATGTATTTGCAGGATATTTATACCATCTCGCTTAACCTCGCGGGCTTACCCGGTATGTCGATCCCGGCCGGATTTAGCCAGGGTCTGCCGGTAGGCTTACAGTTAGTCGGTAATTATTTCGATGAAGCCAGATTACTGAACACCGCACACCAGTTTCAGCTCTCCAACGACTGGCATTTACAATCTCCGGAGGTGAAATAATGGTCGCCTGGGAAACCGTCATCGGGCTCGAAATTCACGCCCAGCTCGCTACCAAGAGCAAAATATTTTCCGCCGCCTCGACAACCTTCGGCTCCGAACCGAATACCCAGGCTTGCGCCGTAGATCTCGGATTTCCGGGTGTTTTGCCGGTACTCAACGCCGAAGCCGTTAATATGGCGATTAAATTTGGTGTCGCCATTGATGCGGAAATAACACCCGTTTCAGTCTTTGCACGCAAGAATTATTTTTATCCCGATTTACCCAAGGGCTATCAGATATCTCAGTTTGAGTTGCCCATCGTGGGCCCTGGTAATCTCAGTATTAGTCTCGAGGACGGTCAGAGCAAAATCATTGGCGTGACACGGGCGCATCTCGAAGAGGATGCCGGTAAGTCTCTGCACGAGGAATTCCCCGATCAAACCGGTATCGATTTAAATCGTGCGGGTACCCCTCTGCTCGAAATCGTATCCGACCCGGATATGCGCTCGGCCAAAGAAGCGGTCGCCTATGCGCGTAAAATTCACGCGCTGGTACAATATCTCGAAATATGCGACGGTAACATGCAGGAAGGTTCTTTTCGCTGCGATGCCAATGTTTCGGTGCGGCCTATGGGCGAGAAAGCGCTCGGTACACGAGCGGAGATCAAAAACATCAACTCGTTTCGCTTTCTTGAACGCGCGATTAACTTCGAAGTCGAACGTCAGATCGATCTGATCGAAGACGGAGCTAAAGTCGTTCAGGAAACCCGCCTCTACGACGCCGATAAGGATGAAACCCGCTCGATGCGCAGCAAGGAAGAAGCCAACGATTATCGCTACTTCCCTGATCCGGATTTGTTACCGGTTGCCGTCACCGATGAAGATATTAAAAGAATTCGAGCCGCTCTGCCCGAACTACCCGAACAGAAGCGCCAGCGCTATATCGGTGACTTAGGTTTGTCCGACTATAACGCTGAACTCCTGACCACTAGTCGCGACGTAGCCGACTACTTCGAGCAAGCACTGGCGAAGGCTCCCACACTCGGCGCCCTGATCGCTAACTGGATACTGGGAGATTTAACCGGCGCATTGAATAAAGCCGATCTCGATATTCAGGCCTCGCCGATAACTGCTGTCATGCTCACCGAGCTCATCGAACGCATTGCCGACAATACCATTTCGGGCAAAATCGCCAAGCAGGTATTCGAAGCCATGTGGCAGGGCGAAGGCTCTGCCGACGCCATCATCGAAGCGCAGGGGCTGAAGCAGATCACCGACAGTGGCGCGATCGAATCAATAATCGATGAAGTCATTGCCGCTAACCCGGACCAGGTCGAACAGTTCCGCGCCGGCAAGGAAAAAGTGCTTGGCTTTTTTGTCGGCCAGATTATGAAACAATCGAAGGGCAAGGCCAATCCGGGGCAGGTGAATCAAATGTTGCGCGATAAGTTAAAGTCAGTTTGATGAAAAGCCCGGATCATATGCATCGGTTTCTGTTCGAGGAGCACCTCATTCGCGGACAACATGTTTCACTCGATGCAAGCTGGCAACAGATCGTCAGTCAGTCAGACGCCAGCGGCGTTGCCTTAGATTTGCTCGGACATGCACTGGCAGCTGCCGCATTGATGGTCGAGACCCTGAAGATAGACGGCAGTATCAGCCTGCAAATTCGCGGCAGCGGCGCAATTCATCTACTCGTCGCAGAGGCCACTTCATCACATACCATTCGTGGCATCGTACGCCAGTCTCGTGAGCTCGAAGATCAAAAAAGTCTTCGCGATATTTTCGAAAGCGACAAGCTTGTTATCACCATCAAGAACGGCACAGCAAAACCCCATCAAGGCATAGTGCCACTCAGTGGTGACAACCTCGCCGAAGCACTACAGGCCTATTTCGATCAATCGGAACAGTTACCGACTCAATTTGTTCTGGCCTGTAATGTAAAAGGCGCGAGCGGCATGATGCTACAGAAACTACCCGAAGACAGTGGCGATGCCGATGCCTGGAACCGGCTCACACTATTAGCCGCAACTACAGAACCGGAAGAGCTGCTCAAACTCCCCGTCGAACAAATACTTGGACGCCTGTTTCATCAGGAGAGTCTTCGTGTTTTCGACCCGGACCCGGTCGAGTTTGCCTGTTCCTGTTCAGTGGAGCGTACCCGCGATATGCTGTTGTCGCTCGGCAAGTCCGAAATCGACGCCATCATAGAAGAGCAGGAAGAGGTTTCAATTACCTGCGAATTCTGTAATAGCCGCTATCAGTTCGATAAGGTCGACCTCGGCGCATTGTTCAACGACAGTGACGCCTCACAGATTAGCCCCACCAGACATTAATAATGACACCATAATCATGTTAACTATCAAACGCAGCTGTACCAATCGGATTATTACCCGTGCGCTCGCAGCGGGTGATCAGCCTTTTACGGCCATTTTGCTGCCAGACGCTGAAGATTGCATTCCAACAACCGATTTGGCCCAGCTTATTAATCGAAACCCCGGTTCAATGATTGTTTACAATCAGCACCCGGAAGCCCTTGATCGGATTAAAAGCTTGCAAACTCCCGACCTACAGATAATTATTGAAATATGCCAGGAAACCCGTGGTGTTTTGGGCCTGCAGGCTAAATACAAAAATAGTCCCGCCGGAGAAATACTGGAATTAATCTACCAATAGGCGATTATGGATAAAATAATGCTGGTTACCGGAGCCAGTCGTGGCATCGGCGCAGAAACCGCCCGCCTTGCTGCCATGGCAGGTTTCGATGTCTGTGTTAATTACCATCATAATCAGCGCGAGGCATTAGATGTAGTTGCCTCCATAAAGGCAAACGGTCAACGGGCTATCGCGGTTCAGGCCGATGTCGCCTGCGAAGTCGACGTGCTTCGGCTCTATAAAACCATCGATAACGAATTGGGTACGTTAACCGCACTGGTTAATAATGCCGGGATACTCGAGGCGCAAACCGATTTCGAAGATATTTCTCTACAACGACTAAAGCGCGTATTCGATACCAATGTCGGCGGCAGTTTCCTTTGTGCCCGCGCAGCTGTGCTTCGTATGTCCCATAAACATGGTGGCAAAGGTGGCGCTATTGTTAACCTGTCATCGCGCGCCGCGCTGCTTGGTGCGGCCCACGAATATGTGGACTATGCCGCATCCAAGGGAGCCATCGATTCTATGACTATTGGCCTGGCCAGTGAAGTCGCGAACCAGGGCATCCGTGTCAACGCTGTTCGACCGGGTTTGATTTATACCGAGATGCACGCCAGTGGCGGTGAGGCAGGTCGAGTCGACCGCATGAAATCAGGCGTACCAATGCAACGCGGCGGTTTAGCCACCGAAGTGGCCAAAGCCAT
>JAOUJX010000025.1 GCA_029882955.1 Gammaproteobacteria bacterium | reverse complement strand
ACAGACCGAAATTCAGGAGACACTTGAACAGAACCCGCTGCTCGAACAGGATGACCATCTAGGTGAGGTCGCCGTCCACGAAACTGAACCATCTCAAGAAAAGGGTGCAGATCGGGACGATGTTACCGAGCTGCGCTCCAGCGCCGACAATGTCTCTGAGAATCGCGCCGATCAGACCCTGCCGGACGAGCTGGTACTCGATACCGGCTGGGACGAAATTTACGACAGCCTGCCGAACTCTCCAACCCAGTCGCAGAGTAACAGGGAAGATCATCGTGATTTATTCGAAAACCAGGCCAATGCGGTTGATGCTCTAAATGAGCATTTACTCTGGCAGCTTAATTGTTCCCACTTAACCAGCCTCGACCACGAAATCGGCCTTGCGATCATCGATTCTACCGATGAGTCGGGTTACCTGATGCAGTCGGTCGAGGATATTTTTTCGGGCCTCGAAGCGGAATTTGAAGGACTCGAATTCGACGAAGTCGAAGCAGTATTACACCTTGTCCAGCGCTTCGACCCCGTCGGTGTGGCCGCGCGGTCACCCAGCGAATGTATGTCGATACAACTGAGCCAATACGACCCGGATACACCGCACCTGAAAAAAGCACAAGCACTGGTTGAAAACTATCTTGAGCATCTGGCGGCCAATGACTTTGCGTTACTTAAAAGACGCCTGCAGGCCAACGATGCCGAGCTTTCGGGAATTATCAAACTCATACAGACCACCAATCCGCACCCCGGCCATCTGGTCAGCGAGAATCATGCTCAATACATCACTCCCGATGTTTACGTAAAAAAACAGGAAGGTGTGTGGGTGGTCAGCATTAATCCTGAAAATGCGCCACGCCTGCGTGTCAACGATCAATATGCCAGTCTCATAAAACGCAGTGATAACAGCGAACAAAACACCTATTTAAAAGACCATCTACAGGAAGCACGCTGGTTTATCAAAAGTCTGCAAAGTCGAAACGCTACCCTTATGCGGGTAGCGCAAGCCATCGTCAAACGGCAACACGCCTTTCTCGATTATGGTGAAGAAGCCATGCAGCCCATGGTATTACGCGATATCGCCGAACAACTGGAAATGCACGAATCGACTATATCGCGGGTTACAACGATGAAATATATGCATACTCCACGTGGCATTCTTGAATTTAAGTACTTTTTTTCCAGCCACGTCAGCACGGCCGATGGTGGCGAATGCTCGGCGACTGCAATCCGTGCCATTATTAAAAAATTTGTTGCTGCTGAACCGGTCGATAAACCGCTCAGCGACAATAAAATAGCTCTGTTATTAGGTGATCAGGGAATTAACGTGGCGCGGCGAACCGTCGCCAAATACAGGGAAGCCATGCTAATCCCGCCATCTAATGAACGTAAACGCCTCTTTTGAGGCATTAACGATTGGTAATAACGCCAATCAAGACAGTAGGAGGTTACTGATGCAAGTAAGTTTAAGCGGTCACCATGTCGATATCACCGACTCCATGCGCAACTATGTTAACGAAAAAGTCGAAAAACTCGATCGGCACTTCGATCAGGCGCTCGACATACATATCGTACTCACGGTCGAAAAACTTCGACACAAGGCCGAGGCCACGCTCCATGTTAGCGGCAACAATTTACACGCCGATGATGTACAGGAAGATATGTACGCGGCGATAGATGGAATGGTGGACAAGCTAGACCGACAGGGGAAAAAGCACAAGGAAAAAATAAAGAGTCATCGAGCCACTCTCATCACCGAAGAGGCAGTTTGAACCGGACTGGCGGAGCTTTCGGGCTCCGCCAGTCATTAAAACTTGCATACTCATTCGATTGGGATAAGATTCGCGCATATTTTCAGGCAACCTGTACCCACGCTTCACTAATCATGACAATTACCACGCTCCTGTCCCCAGAACGCATTTTTATCAATACGGATATTTCCAGTAAAAAGAGACTTCTGCAATTCATCGCCAAACAGGTCTCTGAGCAATTTCAACTCCACGAGTCGAAGCTTTACACCAACCTGCTCGACCGCGAAAGACTGGGCAGTACCGGACTCGGAAGAGGCTTTGCCGTACCACATGCCCGACTACCTAACCTGGATCAGGCCGTCGGCTTATTCATCAAGCTGGATAAGCCCATCAATTTCGATGCCCCCGACAATCAGCCTGTAGACCTGGTTTTTGCCATTATTATCCCGGAAGAAGCGATCGATCTTCACCTGCAGACGCTTTCGGCGCTGGCCAGGGTCTTCTCTCAGGATTCAGTTTGCGAGGCAATTCGTAAAATCGACTCCAGCGACGAAGTCGTCGATATTATCGACTCGGCAGAGCAATGATGGCAACGCTTGGAATTGACGAATTTTTCAAGCGATATCAGAAAAAATTAGCCCTGTCCCCCCCTTCTGCGATTGTCGGCCAAACACGCGAAATTAAATTATCGCGTCAGGCTGGCAACACTTTTGAAGCAGTCGACTATTTCAATGTCATCCGCACCTCGAGTATTGTTGTCGTCGGCTATCAGGAGTCCCGTTATATCAACAAGCTCGGACTCGATGAACAAACCCGGTTATTTAAAACGCTGTTCCAGGGACCAGTCTGCAGCATTATCACCAGCCGGGGTAATGACTTGCCAGCGGCTATGGTCAAACTCTGCGAACAGCAGGGTATTCCGGTATTCGGCTCTGAATTAGACGACTCCGATCTGCTCGACAATACTCGTTACTATTTATCCCACGCGCTGGCCGAGCATAGCGATGAACACGGCGTCTATATCGAGGTGTATAGTGTTGGCGTATTTATCATCGGCGATAGCGGAGTTGGCAAAAGCGAGCTAGCTTTAGCGCTCATCGCCCGTGGGCATCGACTAATCTCGGATGATATCACTCGATTTTCGCGTATTTACCCTGACGTCATCGATGGTCGCAGCCCTGACCTGCTAACCGATTTCATGGAGGTGCGCGGGCTGGGTATCGTTAACATTCGAGCCATGTTTGGCGCAAATTCGCTAAAACGAAACAAGGCGTTACGATTGATCATCAACATGGTACAACTAACCAGCGACAACTCGGATCAATTTGACAGGCTCGGAAACACGATAAATACACGGAATATTCTAGGCCTGGAAATTCCTGAAGTAACTCTGCCAGTCGCACCCGGAAGGAATCTGGCTGTTATTGTCGAAGCAGCAGCGAGAAACCATTTATTGAATATGAATGGTTATAATGCGGCGGAAGATTTTATCGAGCGCCAACATCAGGCTATTAACAGAAACCAAAAATAGAGATATACGGAACATTTGAATGAAACTGGTCATCGTTAGCGGCCTCTCCGGTTCGGGTAAAACTGTCGCCTTACATACCCTGGAAGATGCTGGTTATTTTTGTGTTGATAATTTACCGGTGGCTCTTTTACCGAAATTTATCGACACCACAATTCTCAGCACCCCGACGTTCTACGACCTGATAGCAGTCGCCATCGACGCACGCAGTGGTATCGATGACGTACATCAGCTCGACGATGCAATAAAACAAATTCGCCAGCTTAACTTTATCACCGAAATTTTATTTCTGACATCAGACACCAAAAAACTGGTGAGCCGATTTAGCGAAACCCGGCGTAAGCACCCTCTCTCGAGAAGCGGCATACCCTTGATTGAAGCAATTAATTTAGAAAAAAATTTATTACAGAATATCTACTCAAATGCCGACCTGATCATCGATACAACCAGCCTTAACGTTCATCAGTTACGACGCAAGATTGTCCAGAGACTATTACCCGACACTGGTGCCGACATGGCAATTCTAGTGCAATCGTTTGGGTTTAAACATAGCTTACCCAACGATACCGATTTCGTATTCGACGTTCGCTGCCTGCCCAATCCACATTGGGAAACTGCCCTCAGACCCCTCACCGGTCGGGACGATGCAGTGATCAGGTATCTCGAAAGTTTTGATGAAGTTGATGCCATGCACCAGTCTATCACCGACTTTCTGAAAACCTGGCTACCCAGTTTCGTACGGGAAAACCGTAGCTATATGACTATCTCAATCGGCTGCACCGGAGGACAACATCGTTCAGTATATATGGCTGAGAAAATTGCCAGGGCATTACAGCAGTCTACCTATCATGCTTCTGTGCATCATCGAGACCTGACATGAAGGTGGCAATTCTAGTAATCACTCACAACGACATTGGGCAATCGTTAATAGAAACCGCTGTTTCGATGCTGGATAAGAAAACCTCAGGGGTGAAGTCTTTATCGATTCCAGCCAACCTCAAGCCCCGGGATCTCGGCTACTATGCCGACCAGATTCGCGACTGCATTACTGATTCCAATTCGGTTGACGGTTTATTAATACTAACCGATATTTATGGCGCGACACCCAACAACCTGGCTCGATATTTCGGTAGTGAAGAAAATATCAAGGTCATTAGCGGCCTCAATCTCCCGATGTTAATACGAGTGTTAAACTATCACCATCAGTCTTTGCCGGAGCTTGCTGAAATTGCGATCGAAGGTGGTCACAAAGGCATTCAACAGGATTCATAACATGGTCGATCAATAATATGGTTTCTCAACAGGTCACAATAATCAACAAACTGGGATTACACGCACGCGCTGCGTCAAAGCTGGTGAATCGGGCAGGTCAGTTCGAAAGCGATGTTTATATCGACAAAGAGGGCAACCGGGTAAACGCCAAAAGTATTATGGGAGTCATGATGCTGGCGGCGAGCAAGGGTACCGAAATCATCCTCGAAGCCGAGGGTACCGACGAACAAGCCTGCCTCGATGCATTGATTCTGTTAATTAACAATCGGTTTGACGAAGCCGAGTAAACCCAAACCAGTCTACCCGATGATCGAAAATGATATCGAACAATTACGCCAGGACGTTACTCTTGCCTTAGAAAGTGATAACACAATCAGCCTGTCATCCATACTCAATGCAATCAATGCGGCGCAGATATCACATCTTCTTGATTCCCTGCCACCACCACAACGCGACTTAATCTGGCCTCAAATTGCCCCCGGGATACTCGGCGAAGTGCTACTCGAAACCGGTGACGAGATTCGTGACAGTAAACTCCGGGAACTCAGCTCCGATGAAATAGCAGGCATTATAGAAAGCCTGCCTGACGTCGATGACCAGGCAGATATCATTCTTTCGCTGCCTACCGAAAAACTGGCGAATACACTGCATACACTAGATGCGCACAAACGCCAGAAACTCGAATCGGTACTCTCCTATCATCAGGATACTGCCGGCGGCTTGATGAACATCGATCAAATCACCATCCGCGCTGACGTTTCTCTCGATGTTGTACTGCGTTATTTGCGAATCCGTGGTGAAATGCCCGACCATACCGATCAGTTATTTGTCACCGATCGCTACGATCATTATCTCGGCGCTCTTTACTTAGGTGATCTGCTCACCAACGATCCTGACGACCGGGTAAAAGATATCATGCGTACCGATATTGCCGCCATGCATGCGCATATCTCCGATACCGAAGTAGCTCGAGAGTTCCAAAGCTACGATCTGATTAGCGCACCAATTGTCGATGAGGAACATAAGCTTATTGGACGGATTACCATTGATGACGTGGTTGACGTAATTCGTGATGAAGGCGAGCATTCACTCATGAGCATGGCTGGGCTGTCGGATGACGAAGACATGTTTTCTCCCGCACTCATAAGTGCCCGACGCCGGGGTATATGGCTAGGTATCAACCTGCTCACTGCTTTTCTGGCGGCCGGTGTCATCGGTATATTCGAAAATATCCTCGAACAGGTAGTCGCCCTGGCGATATTGATAACCATTGTTCCGAGCATGGGAGGTATAGCCGGATCTCAGACTCTAACTCTGGTTATCCGTGGCCTCGCACTCGGACAGCTCGGCAGCTCAAACTATCGTTCGCTGATTAAAAAAGAAATAACAGTCGGAATTTTGAATGGCCTGCTATGGGCACTGGTGGTCTCTACATTTTCGATTCTCTGGTTCGAAAACTTCAACATCGGAGCAATTATTGGTTTTGCCCTGGTGGTTAATTTAATCGCCGGTGCATTTGCCGGTGCCGTCATTCCGATTTTTTTGCGTCAAATTGGAGTTGATCCTGCAATCGCAGGTGGTGTCGTACTGACAACCGTCACCGATGTGGTAGGTATCGTCGCTTTCCTCGGGCTGGCAACACTCGTATTTGGTTAGCATCGATTAGCTGTCTTCCATGCTGGATACTAATGGTTCAGAAACTGGCGAATAACATCCGCTATCTCATCTATTGCCAGGGCCCATATTTCTTCGAGGTCGTATATCTGCAGCCCAAGTAACTGCAAGGCGTCGGTATTCATTGATATTTCGTATGCCTCACCACTACTCCCTCTTTTCTTATGATTCACCCAGATATCAGCTATGTTCACCGCACAGGATATTGGTGTGAATTCATGAGCGAATAAAGGCTCGTGGTGAAAATTAACCGGTTCATAAATAGACTGGGGAACCTTCCAGTGTTCAAGCAGGTATCCTCCAACATTAGCATGGGAATAACCCAGCTGTTCCATCTCGAGCACCGTTAAACTTTGCTCCTGTAACTTTACCTGCTGAATTAGATCTCCCATCATACCGGGTAATTTTAGATACAACGCCAGACGCCCGATATCGTGTAATAATCCCGGGATGTAGTATCGCTCAGACTGTGGCAAACCTGCGAATTGGGCAATCGCTCTTGAAAGCACTCCGACCGAAACACTATGTTCCCAGAAGGATCGCATATCGACCTGCTCTATGGGTACATTGTTAAAGATTTCGATTACCGAAGTCACCAATACCAGCTCGGTGATCTGTCTCAGACCTATCGTGCTGACTGCACGATCGATAGTTTCGATCCTGGCGGGAAAACTATAAAAAGCGCTGTTCGCCATGCGCAGCAAGCGGGCGCATAAATCTGGATCGACCGACAGCAGACGAGAGAAATCGTCGCTGCTAGAAGCTGGATCCTCAATAGCGGCTTCGAGTCGATAATAAACCTCTGGCAGCGTAACCAGTTTGTCTATTTTATTGATGAGAAAATCCAGTCCTGCTGAACCGCGTGCTTTTTCGATATCTATTGTGTTAATGCTGGCCATGCTATACCTACAGGAATTCCATTGAGTTAGCATAGTACAAGGTCATAATAATTCCTGGTAAATAGCGCTTAAAAACCGTGAGTTGATGGAGAGAACTTATTCGACGGGACATAACTCTATTCACGACCCAATTTATTATATTTGATCACAACGCTCCCACTCTCAAGAATTATGTGAAGTAGGTCTGTTCGCAGAACTCTACCATCCACTATAATAGAATGAGGATAAAAAGGCAGTCTTAGTATTGGTTTGAGAGTATGATGTGCGTGCTATTTTTTGCATATCATCTATATTTATCTAGCAATATATCGTATTCGGAAATTAGTACTATTATAGAATAGAGTTGTTTAAATGCATGACATTATAAAACTGGGATATATCGGCCTGGAAGAGCGTGAAATAAGAGTGCTAAAAAGCATTTTTATGCTCTCGCCCGAGTTAAAGCAACACTACGCCCTGGTCGATATTAATAAAATAAGCGATGCCGGTCTCGTACTAGTGAATGCCGATAGTGATAATGCTATTCAAGAATGGGATAATCTGTCCAGAACAAACAAATTAGTCAACCCGATGGCTCTTAGCCGGGAGGGGAAAACTATTGATAAAGCTGGTTCTTTGAAATTGCCTATCCGCTTGCCCAGCTTAATCGAAGCGTTGGAAAAAGCCGTTAAGGGAAGAAACATCGACGATGGCGTAGTAGATGAAACAACTCTTAAGGTACTAATAGTTGATGATAGCTTCCCCGTGCGAAAATATATGGAGCAAAAATTATCCGATTTAATCGATTTCCCTGTGCAACTGAGCCTGGCTGAAAGTGGAGAGGAAGCGCTATTAAAGTGCAAGGCTAGAAGCTACGATCTGGTATTTCTAGATGTGGTGATGACGGGAATAGATGGCTATAAAGTATGCAAGTCAATCAAATCTAATAGCACCTCCTATGTCGTGATGCTAACCAGCAAAAAATCCCCTTTTGATAAAGTACGTGGCACAATGTCGGGGTGTGACGCTTATATCACCAAACCCCCCGAAGATATTCGGCTCAAGGATGAAATAGACAAAAGCAGACAATATAAAGCCGTGCAAAAGTAAGAAAAGCCGCCATTATAGGGAATAATCCCTGGCATTCATGACAGCATATCCGATATGTCATGGGGCTGGATAAAGACATAGACTTAAAACATTACATAGAAGAAGTACGGAGAAAATTGATATGGCAAAAAAAATATTAGTAGTCGATGACACGGCTGCGCATTTACAGCAATTGCAGGAAATTGTTTCCAGGGCAGGCCATCAGGTGATTACCGCTTCGTCCGGCAAGGACGCAGTAACCAAAGCAAAAGCTGAAAAGCCGGATATGGTGTTTCTTGACATAGTAATGGATGATCTCGATGGTTATGGTGCCTGCCGCGAGATTGTTCGCGCAGAAGAAACCGCAGGAATACCGGTGGTTTTCGTCAGCACCAAAAATCAGCGCGCAGACCGACTCTGGGCAGAAAAACAGGGTGCCAAAGGTTTGATCAGCAAGCCTATCGATGAGGGCGAAATTCTCAAGCACCTGCAGATGTATGCCTGATGGCTAGCAATGGATAGTGGTGTTAACTAAATGAACCTGCCCAGTGAAGTTTTAAACCGAGAGTTCGTGCTGGAAGATACCCCCGCGGTAGAGCAAGCTCAGGCCGCTGAGAAATTTCAGGTCATTACTACCCATGGGGTAGTGTTGGGAAATATCGGATTGTTGATGCCTGCTGACAGGGTTAGCGAACTGATCGAAAATTTATCCATATGTTGCCTGCCAAACACGCCACTCTGGTTCCAGGGTATTGCTAGTGTACGCGGAAATATGATACCGGTATTTGATCTCCACGAACTGTTAGGCATTCCTGTTTTAGGTAAAGGCCAGGGCCGAAAGATTATCACGATAGATAGTGGCGAAGCCGCCGCCGCCTTCTGGGTGGACGATATGCCCCGACTGGTTATGGTGACCAGTGATGACCGTATGGACAATGTACCACCATTGCCGCCGCTAATCAGCGACAATTCTCGCAGTTATTATTTAAAGGATGGGCAGATCTGGATCGACTGGGATGTTGAGTCGTTTTTCACAGCATTAGGTAACTTAATGTGATAGCTTTGGTTGTGACAATGGGTGCCTGGTTTAGATAGAGTAGATTATTAAATGGCCCGAAGCGCTTAACCGGTGTTTCGAGTTTCAATTGAGTTTGGAGTAATTAATAAAATGTACATGAAATTTTTGTTGGTGTTTTTTCTGCTTTCGCCTGGTGCATTACTGGCCCAAAGTGCGTTGACCGAGAGTGAAATTGAGGGCTTATTAAAAGTCAAAATACGGCTGGCCAAACACATGTCCTATAGCCCGGACATTATCGATGCGGTAAAAAATCAAAATAGCGTCAGCATCGCGATGTCCGATATTAAAAAGCGCGACGAGCTGTGGACGGGAGATTCTAATGATAGCATCGAATTGAAACGTTCAATAACGGATAATAATATCGCCCAATATTTAAAACGCCGGGTACAAAACAACGACTCTATCGATGAAGTATTTATTACCGATAATCAGGGTGCCAATGTAGCCGCCTACCCCGCCACCAGTGATTACTGGCAGGGTGATGAAGAAAAATGGACGGCTTCGTTTAATAATGGCGAAGGAAAAGTATTTATCGGACCTTTGGAGGAGGATCAGAGTACTAATACTGCGCAGGTCCAGATTAGTGTACCGATATTTGATCAGCAACAAACGATTGGCGTATTGGTAATGGGTGTCTCGGTGGACTACCTGAACCGATAATAATCAAAACTGGATAAGGCACGACAAAACGACGTGCTTTAGGAAAGATAATTTTTTGAATGGGCCCACAGGGTTAGTATATGAAGAAAATAACAGATCATTTGAAAGTACTGAAAAAGCACGGAAGCCTGTTAACCATCGCTGCAATATTGGTTACTACCGGCAATACCAGTGCTCTCGCCGAAGCAGGTGTCAACAAGGATAGAATAATTATCGGTGGTGTCATGGATCTGGAGGGTGCCTCGCAGGCTCTTGGCCAGGGCATGAAACTAGGTATATCGACAGCCTTGTCAGGCAAACGCGTCAAGGGGCGCACGATTGAGTATATAACCCTGAACGATTCGTATAATCCGACAAAAACCCGGGGCGCGACTGAAGAGCTGATTCAGCGTGGGGTTTTTGCCTTATTAGGAAATGTCGGAACACCGACAGCAGCCGCATCACTTCCAGTACTGGCAGATGCTGATACACCCGCCGTAGGATTTTTTACCGGGGCTGGTTTGTTGAGACCGGGCAAGGGTGATATTGTCAATTATCGGGCAAGCTATGTACAGGAGACCGCAGCGGTTATTTCGGCAGGATTACAGGCCGGATTAAAGCCCGCGGAGATTTGTGCCTATGTACAGAATGACGGCTATGGCATGGCCGGTATTGCCGGCGTCAAGTCGGCACTAAGAGGCGAGCCGGGTTCGTCCGAAATCATTAAGATGCTGGACCAGATCAGCAGCTTTAAGGGGCAAAACCCATATCGTAATGGTATCGGCCCGGTAGGCGTTTATACCCGAAATACCTTTACCGCAGTGAATGGTTACTTGTCCCTGAAAGAATGGGAGGCGAAAAGTGGTAGCAAATGCCGTTTGGTGGTCACCGTGGGAGCGTACCGGTCGATTGCGAATTTTATCGGCTATGCTGAATTGAAAGGCGAGGACTGGCTATACAGCGCGGTTTCATTTACCGGCGCTGAAAACCTGAGACTGATCCTGGCGGACTATAATGTGACCAGCAATGTTATAGTAACTCAGGTCGTCCCACCCCTCGACTCGAAGTTACCGATTGTGCAGGAAGCCAGAGCGGCACTGGGGGCAGACCTGTCCTATGTTACTCTGGAAGGCTATATCGTCGGTAAATTCTTTTTGAAAGTAATGGAGACTATGCCCGGCAACAACATAACTCGAAGTACTTTCCTTTCGACTATTCAGGGTAATACATTCGATATAGGGGGAGTGAAATTAGACTTCTCCGAGGATAATCAGGGTTCAGATCTTGTCATAGCTACTTATTTAGATAACGGTGCTTATCAGGTTATCCCTCTGGATGGCCTGACTCAGTTGATACGTTAAAGATTAAAGTGTTTTCCTTAAGAATAATGAATCGTTAAGAGGGTTCAGGAATATGTTTAGTAATATCAAAATAGGTAGTCGCCTCATTTTATTAATCACGGTTTTGACGCTGATATTCGTATCCGTGGGTACTGTAACGCTGGTCTCTTTGACAGATTTGGTACAGGACACGTCGGACCTTAACAATAAGGTATCGGAGTCCGCCGAGTTCACACGACTAGCGGTTATCGTAAGAGAAAGTCTCGTGGATGTGGGCGGTAAACTCTTCCTCGGTAATATCACCTGGCAGCAGGCGGTAAAAACGCTGGAAAGTGGTCAGGCGCTATTCAACAAGGGCTGGGATGACCACATTGGAGATCAGGCCGGGCATTTTGGTGGGGATACTCACTCCGAAGGTTTAGGAAAGGACGCTCAGGAATTTTTTGATGATGCCTTCGGGGTTGAGGTCGAGCTGGTGAGACAGGGTTTCGATTCCCTGCTGAATATAGCCCGCAAGGAAAGCCGCTCTGAGCTGTCGCTCTATATGCTGAACGAAGCCAGTCGGAATACCTCACCATTCCTTCTTTCGGCAGACGCATTTGCAGCGTTAGGCTCGGAAGAAGCACAGGCCATATTCGATGACGCCGAAGAAGAAGGCCAAACTTCCCTGATTATCGCAGCCATCGTGATCATAATCGGCCTGGTAGTAGCGATTACGCTCGGCCCATTAATTTATGTTTCTATAACCTCACCGGTTAAAACGATTTCAGGCGTAGTAGAAAGGGTGTCACAGGGTGAATTGAGTGCGAGAACCGAGCTCGTTAGCCAGGATGAAATTGGACTATTAGGCAAAGCGTTCGATAATATGTTGAACGAACGTGTATCGACTCTGGCCGAAGTGGAGAGTGAAAACGAAAGGATTAATAACTCGGTAATCGCCCTGCTTGAAGCAGTATCCGACTTGAGTGAGCGTGATCTCACGGTACGCGCCCCAGTAGCTGAAGACGTAACCGGTCCGGTAGCGGATGCGATGAATTTGATGGCAAGTGAAACCGCCAACGTATTGCTGGAAATACGTAGTGTTTCCGGACAGGTGGCCGACGCATCTAATCGGGTACAGGAACAGGGCGGTCGTGTTACACAGCTCGCGGCAAACGAACGCGCTATCGTAGAAGATACCATGACCAAACTGATGGAGGCATCGAAGTCGATGACTCAGGTCGCGCAATTGGCAAAGGCCTGTAACGACACGGCCGCGAAAGCCTCGTCTTCTACCCAGCTGGCTCTCGAAACGGTAGCCAAAACCGCAACGGGTATGGGAGATATTCGCGAAACCATTGCTGAAACAGAAAAACGTATCAAACGACTCGGCGAACGTTCTCAGGAAATCAATGGCGTAGTAGAAATCATCAACAACATCGCTGAACGCACACACGTACTGGCACTGAATGCATCGATGCAGGCGGCAGCTGCTGGCGATGCTGGCCGTGGCTTCGCGGTAGTTGCGGACGAAGTCCAGCGACTTGCAGAATCTTCGCGCCAATCAACCTCTGAAATCGCGGGACTGGTCGGTAATATTCAGGCTGAAACAGCCGAAACCATGGCTACCATGAATAAGACGATTGCCCAGGTAGTGGATGGTACCGAACTAGCCCAGGCTGCTGGTGGACAGATGGAAGAAACGCAAAAGACAACATCCGAGTTGGCGCATTCGGTAGAACAGATCCTCAGACGTTCGATATTACAGGCCAAGGCGACTCAGGTTTTGCGGAATCTGGCTGCAGAGGTGCAAACCAGTACCGAAGAAACCAGTAAGGAGCTGGAGCAGCAGTCAAACGAAACGGTGAATCTGGTGGAATACGCTAAACGTCTGGTTGAATCGGTCAGCGTGTTTAAACTACCGGCCGCATAATTGCCAGAGTCTGGCTGTTTTTATTGGTAACGGGGCTGGACATAGGCTTCGTTATTAAAAGAACCCGAATCGGAGAAGTTCTTCAACATGAATGAAGCAACGAAAGAGCAGAAAGAAGCGTTGCTCGAACTGGTCGACATGGCATACAGCGAAATTGTAGATATAGTCTTCGAACTGTCATCCGAAAACGCCTCCGAAGCGAAAGAAACATGCCAGTACCATATCGACAATATCGGCCTCGCAGCAGGCCTGTCGAACTTTGAGGTTTTGCAAGCCTCAACCGAACAGATGAGTGACCTGCTAGCCGTCGACACCGATGGGCTCACTGCTGAACGAGCGGGTGAACTGGTTGGCTGGCTGAGTGATATCGGGTTGCATTTAGAGTCACCCGGCAATACGAAAATAATCGATCTGTTATCGAAACCTTTAACAGAGGAAATGAAGGTAACGCTACGCTCCCAGATTCTGGATCCTCTTATCGGGTCTGATGATTCGCAAGACATCAACCTCCCCGGCGAAGATTTAATTATTGATGAACTAAAAGACCTTGAGGAGTTCGGCGACTTCGAAAGCACTCCTATTGATGAAGATGCGATTGGTTTATCGACGCCAGATTTTGAGCATTTGAAAGCGACGGAGCAGTCGCCTGATAATACCGCAGTATTCGAAGATAGCGTTGACGAAGATAACTCCGATTTTGGACCCAGCGGGATTTTAGCAATACTCATTGAGGAATTGGAGGATATTTCTAACGGCTTAGACGAACTCGCGCTATCGATCTGCAGAACAGAGAATAGCCAGAAACTGTCCGAGTCGATCACGAGTTATCAGTCGCTCGTATCCCGCATTAGTCAGGTTGCTGGTGAGCTTGGGTTAAATGGCCTGGTGTTAATCAGTGATTTTATTGAAAGGAATCTGCTAGTTATGGCGACCCTCAAACAGTCGGAGCGTTCCTACTCGATCGAAGTTTTGCAGGGATGGGTCCCGACCGTGGTTCAGCACCTACAACAACCAAAAGACGATGCAAGGTGTATCGCTGTTGTTGACTATCTGGAAAAAGAGGACTGGCCAGCCCCCCTACTCTACAAAGAAGTGCGAGATTTGATCGAAGGCTTAACCAGGGAACTGGAAGTCAGTGGTGATTTCGAAGTAGAAGCACGGGAAACTGAAGCCAGTGAGGACGATGTTGCATTGGAGCTATCGGCAGATGCCAGTCCAGAGTTAATTGATGCTTTTTTTGCGGAATCACCCGGTCATGCGGAGAAATTCTCGATTCTGGTTGAGTCCATCGCCGAAGGTAAAGATATTCAAAACAATGTTGAAGCGGCTCAGCGTTTTGCACATACATTGAAGGGCTCTGGTAATCTGGTTGGGGTTAGAGGTATTGCCAATCTGGCGCACCACCTTGAGGACATATTTGAACATATCGCTAAACAGAAAATTGCACCTCCATCGGCGCTTGCGCTAACCATGCAGGAAGCTGCAGACACGATCGAAGTAATGCTCGAATATTTACAGGGCCAGGTTGCAGCCCCAGATGATGCGTTACGCGTTTTACAGGATGTGCTCGACTGGGCTAACCGTATCGACAGCGGCAACCTGCAAGAAGACGAATCGGCCATGATTTTGGTCGAAGATTCCCAGCAGTCCTTCGGCGAAAATAGACGAATTTCGGATAACGAGAAAGCGCCCGACATTCACTCAAGAAGATCTAGCGACGAGGTGCCGACCAGCGGCAGAATGGATGCTGTCAGGGTGCCAACCGATGTACTCGATAATATTTTCCGTATTGTGGGTGAAACCGCGATCACCATTGGCCAGATTCAGGAACATATTAACCGACTGGAAACCAGTGATAAATTAGTTCGAAAAAATGACGTTGCCCTGCAACAGCGGCGTTATGAGTTAGAAAACCTGGTCAGTATTCGTGGTATGGCAGCGCGTCATCGCCGGGCTGCCGTGGTCGGTGGCGATAGCGAATTCGATCCACTGGAAATGGATGAATATGATGAATTTTATGGGGTTACGCATTCTTATATTGAAGGTGTTGCGGATTCGCGTGAAATTTTGCGTGGTATTACCGGCGAAGTATCCGAACTGAACGCGTTATTCCTGTTGCAGCAACGTCTGAACAAGGAATTGCAGCAGGTGGTAATGAGCACGAGAATGGTCCCAGTGAGCAATATAACAGCGCGTTTGCAAAGGGCTGTACGTCAGGCATGCCGGTCGACCGGTAAGAATGCCGAATTGGTCATCATTGGCGAGGATATACTGCTTGATGGTGAAGTGCTTAATACACTGACCGACTCGCTCATGCATATGTTACGCAACGCAGTCGATCATAGCATTGAAAGTTCCGAGATTCGTATTGAAAAGGGTAAGCAGGAAATTGGCGAAATTACTCTGAGCTTCGTTCAGGAAGGCAATAACGTCGTGATTAGCTGTATCGATGACGGGCGCGGTTTAGATTATGCCCGTATTCGCGAAAAAGCCATCGTGCAGGGTCTGATACGAGAGAGTGAAATAATCGATGACAGAACCCTGGCAAGAATGATTCTGCAATCCGGGTTTTCAACCAGTGACAAGGTTACCCAGATATCTGGACGGGGCGTCGGAATGGATGTCGTCAACAATACCATTCAGTCTCTCAATGGCAGTATGAATATCGATGACGCCGTTAACGGCGGCGCACATATTTCCTTGCGATTACCGATTACCCTGTTAACCAGTCACTGTCTGATTGTCGGTGCAGGTGACGATGCATATGCTATTCCTACCAGTACACTGTCACAAATTCTGTCCCCCGGCACTGGTAAAATCGGCCAGGTTGGCGGCAACATGAGTTTTCAGATCGGCCAGGAAGTTCATCCGGTTCATTCACTAAATTCGTTACTAGGCCTCGACGGTGATGACGATGCAATGCATAAAAATACTGTACTGCTATTTCAGACAGCCGGAGGTATGACTGCGATTACCGTAGATCGGGTCGTGAGTAGTTATGATCTGGTCGTCAAAGGCATGGGGCGATACGTCAGAAATGTACGCGGTGTCACAGGTGTCTCTACACTGGGTGATGGTAGCGTCGTGGCGGTGCTCGATCTGAGCAGCCTGATGCAAACAAATACATCTCCTCGATCAAATAGAGATCGCTCTGAGAATCCAGTTCCCGATACCAATTTGCAGAAAACGACACTAGCCACGGTGTTAGTCGTAGACGATTCACTCAGTATGCGTAATTCACTTTCCCAGTTAATGAAAGATGGAGGCTTTCACGTGGTAACCGCCCGTGATGGCCTGGAAGCGGTTGATATACTCGATAAAGAAAAGCCAGATATCGTACTTACTGATCTGGAAATGCCACGTATGAATGGTCTGGAACTGGTGAGCTATATTCGAAATTCCGCTGAATGGAGTCCTTTACCAGTGGTGATGATCACTTCCCGCACAATGATGAAACACCGACAGGAGGCCGAAGCGGTGGGTGTTAACCGTTATATTACCAAGCCTTACAGTGAGGATGACGTGCTCGCCTCTATTAATGACAATCTGACCTAACCCTGATTAGAGATTTATTATGGCAGCACAAAGTTTTGCACAGATTAAATTTGATGGTGTTTCCCTGCTTATACCCCAGACCGAAGTTGGCATTATCGAGGTCTCCAGTAGTATCGGTGCCGAAGTACTAGCAGAAGGTTCCATAGGTACCGTGAAAAGCGGAAATCGGGACTGGCCGGTGTTTGCTCTAGGCGCAGATTTTCAACTACGCCCGGAACGTCCTGAAACTTATAAATTCTGTCTTTGTATGAATCTTGATAACAAAGAAGTGCTTTCCATTGCCTGCGAAGAAGTGAGTACGACTATGCTGGACGATAAAGACGACCTGAAACCCGTGCCTGACTGTATGCGAATAACTGACTGCCCCATAGAATTCCTGACCTTAAGAGACCATCAAATGATGCTGATTAGCAATACGAAAACGATGCTGCAGTACCTTGTGGCACCGGAGGCGATAGAAGCATGACGGTTAGCAATGCCTGGTTGCTTGAAGCGAGTGATTCATTGTCCATCGCAATCAGTGATGCTGAAATGGTGGAATACGTGCAGGTTCCGGTCAGTTTTACTGTGCCGGGTGCACCGAATTACTGTAATCAAATATTATACTGGCAAAGTCATCTCGTTCCGGTTATGGATTTAGGTAGATTACTCGGCTTCTCCGCCGATGAGGAAGGTAGCCTGCTGAGCCTGATTGCCTATCAGACTCAGCCAGGTACAGCTTTGCAATATATGGCCCTTAAGCTGAAGGTTGCGCCGAGGAAAATTCAGGTCGATGATAAGCAAGCCTGTGAATTGCCAGAAGCGATTAGCGAAGGCCTGTTGAGTTCGTTATGCCTGTCCTGCTTTACTCACGAAAATCGATCAGTGCTTATACTGGACATAGCCAGCCTTTGTTCGGCAAAGTACCGTGATCAGGTAAACGAGTCCAAATCTGACTCCTTCAAAACGGTGATCACGGCCGAATAAGTGGATCTAGATGCTACTGACGATTAGCAGAGATTAAAAAAGTCCGCATTGCCAATGCGAACTCAGCTCAGTTTCAGGAAACTTTTCTGATTTCCTGTAAGACATCTTCTTTCTGGTAAGGTTTGGTGATCATGCCTTTGCTACCCTGCTTTTCTGCCCACATTTTATCGGCTCGCTGGTTTTTCGAAGAGACGAATATCACGGGAATGTTACTGGTAGCAGGGTCCCGGGTGATCTGTCGGCAGGCTCCATAACCGTCCAGGCCATCCATCACTATATCCATCAGGATAACATCGGGCATTTCCGATTTGGCTTTATCAACGGCTTCCTGACCATTCGTGGCGGTCACAATGTGTGCGCCGAGGCCAGCCACAGCCTCGCGTAAATTAATGAGGTCGGCTGGTGAATCATCTACTACCAGGATTTTACTTATGGCCATATCTTGTACTCCGCTGTTTTATTATTAACTTCAAAGATAGGCGAAGAGTAGAAAGGTCGATATGGGAAAAGTTCCCGGTTATTGCTAACACCTGAAAAGATCCGAGGATAAAATTTCGAAATGTGATGGGCATCACAGCTAGAGATAATATAAAGCACACGGCGTCTTTACAACGCCGCGTTCAATTCGTTATAGCCCAGGACAAATAATGATTAGCAATAGAGTCTTACCTGCTCAACGATGTCGGCGTTGGTGTAAGGTTTGGTAATCATTGCCCTGGCACCTTGCTTGTCAGCCCACATTTTATCGGCTCTTTGATTCTTGCTGGTGACGAAAATGACAGGAATATCTTTAGTAGCTTCACCGCGTGTTATTTCGCGGCAGGCACCATAGCCATCCAGGCCTTCCATAACCACATCCATCAGAATGATATCAGGGTGCTCAGATTTGGCTTTCTCTATGGCTTCGTTACCATTAGTTGCAGTAACAATACGCGCACCTAAATCTGCTACAGCGTTACGTAAATTATCGAGATGAGCTGGTGAATCGTCAACAAGAAGTATTGTTTTAGCGGCCATAATAGTTTTCTCTGTTAAATGGATTGTAAGAGTTAAAGCCCAGCTTTACCCAGACGATGGGTAGAATATAGTGGTCGGATGAAATTAGGGGTATGGGGATAATTCCCGATTAACTGTCAGATGTTAGACAGGGATGTCTTTATTATGAAATTTGTGAGCGATATCACATTTTTAACAGGCTATCACGCATCAATTACCCCTTGCCGTATCGCAAAGCGTACTAGATCGGCGGTGGAAGTTAATTTTAACTTTTTCATCAAGTGGCTACGATGATTGCTAACAGTTTTCGGACTTAGATCCAGACTAACCGCTATTTGCCCAACTGTACGACCTTCTGCCAGTAAACGAAGAACCTCAAATTCCCGAGTAGAGAGCCCAAGAGTTTCGGAATCAAAGTCTTTATTCTGCATTTGCCCTTCGATGTCAGGGCTCAAATACTGTCGGCCGGACATAATGCGGACAATGGCTTTGTCGAGGGATTCTGCA
>JAOUJX010000308.1 GCA_029882955.1 Gammaproteobacteria bacterium | reverse complement strand
TGTATCATCTTCTCGACACACTAATATCCAGCCATAATCTGGCTTTATAATTAAATGACAACCTGCCAACCCTTCAAAATCGACATACCAGACGACACGCTGGAGGCCGTTCGCGCCAAAGTGGCAGTTTACCCCTGGCACGAGATGCCCGACGACGGCGGTTGGGGTTACGGCACCAACCTCGACTACATGAAGGAACTGGCAGATTACTGGGTCAATGAATTTGACTGGCGCAAACAGGAGGCCGCTCTCAATCGCTTCCCTCAATTCAGCGCTAAGGTCGAAGGAATTGATCTGCATTTTATTCACGAGATCGGTAGCGGCAATGCGCCGACCCCGCTGCTTATCAGCCACGGCTGGCCGGGAACTATTTCGGAGTTCATGCATATCATCGAGCCTCTTGCCCACCCCGAACGTTTCGGCGGGAATATCGAAGATGCATTCACTATTGTTGCACCGTCATTGCCCGGCTTCGGCTTTTCGGGGCGCCCGCCCAGGCCCTATGGCCCGCGTAAAATGGCTACTGTACTCAATGCATTGATGACCGATGTGCTCGGTTACGACAGTTACATTGCACAGGGTGGCGACTGGGGCGGCGCGATATCGTCCTGGCTGGGTTTCGAACACGAGGCCTGTCGCGCCATCCATATCAACATACTCACCATGCGCCACCCGGATGGCCCTCAAGGCGCCGAAGAGGAGGCCTGGGCGGAACGTTTCGAGCAGGAACAGGAAATGGAAAACGGCTACCGCACGCAACAGGCGACAAAGCCACAAACTCTCAGCTACGCGATGATGGATAGCCCGGTCGGTATCGCGGCCTGGTTAATCGAGAAATTCAACTCGTGGTCGGATACCGTTGGTGACGATATAGAAAGCGCGCACAGTAAAGATGAGTTACTGACCAATATCATGATTTACGTCGTCACAGGTACCTTCAATAGCGCCTCGTGGATATATTACGGGCGGCGCGAAGAAGGCGGCAGAGTTCTATCCTCACAAGGCAAACGCGTGGAAGTACCGACCGCATGCGCGTTGTTTCCTAAAGAACTACTGGCCTGGCCACCAAGAAGCTACGCGGAGCGCATCTACAACATTAAGCGTTGGACCGAGATGCCTCGCGGCGGACATTTTGGTGCCATGGAGGAACCGCAGCTGCTCATCGCCGATATCCAGGCATTCGTCAGAAGCCTACATAGGGATCCATTTTTCAAGAATTCCCTGTAATGTTCTGATGCTAAACGGTTTGGAGATAAAATCATCCATTCCGTTTTCCAGACAGCGCTTTGTGTCCGTATCCATTGCACTAGCAGTAATTGCGACTATGGGTAAACCACTGGAGGTACTCTCAGACTCGCGAATTTGTTCGACCAGCTCGTATCCATCCATTAGCGGCATGTGAATATCTGTGAGCAAAATATCGAAGCTCGACTGCCGCCAATACGCCAAAGCTTTAACGCCGTTTTCGGCAAAAGTGACATTCTTGCAGCCCAGCAATTTCAACTGTTTTTTGAGTATGAACTGATTAACCACATTATCTTCGGCGACTAAAATATTCGCATCACATAGCAATGTTTCCAGCGGCTTCACATTGACTGCGTTATCACTATCACTATCACTATCACTAGACTTGTCGATCTTGGTCGAGTGAAGCAATGGAAATTCCAGCCAAAAGGTCGAACCCTGCCCGATCACACTATTTACTCCCATTGTCCCGCCCATTAAATCGACAAGCTGCTTGGTAATGACCAAACCAATTCCCGTCCCTTCGATATCTGTATTCTCTTCTACGCCGAGTCGATTAAATGGTTGAAAAAGCTTTTTCAGATTGCGCTCAGAAATCCCCATACCCGTATCAACAACCGCTAGTCGTATCCGGCCCGGTACATCTTTTGTACAGTTAATGCGAACACTACCTTTGGCGTGATTGTATTTAACCCCATTCGACATCAAGTTTAAGATCACCTGTTTCAGGCGAGTGTAGTCAGACTCTATGAAAAGATTGTCAAACTGCGATGCAGTGAAGCCTAGTTCGATTTCATGGGTTTCTGCAAATGGGGCCATGAGAGCCATACACTCATCAACAATCTGCGATAAGTCGACAGGTTCCATACTCAGTTCGACGTGCCCTGCTTCTATTCGGGCAAGATCCAGCACTTCATTGATCAATGACAGTAAATGCTCGCCAGCTCTGTAAATCTCTTTTGCGCTGTTTTCCTGGTCTTTGGACAAGCCCTTCTCGAATTCAAACAACTGCGCGAAGCCCAGGATCGCATTTAACGGGGTACGCAGCTCATGACTCATACTCGATAGAAATGCCGATTTGGCCTGATTGGCTCTTTCCGCCGACAACTTTGCTTCTTCTAACTGCTTCTGCGCTTTTTTGTCTTCTGTAATATTCTCGACGATGGACCATATTCGGGATTGCCCAGTAGAGTCCTTGACTAACATACCATTCAGACGAATCGGCACAATTTCTCCATTTTTTTGTCGTAAGACTTTTTCATATGGGCCATAACGTTCGGTTGCCAGCAGCGACTTCAATTGCTCGGCCTCCTGTTCCCGGTACTCAGCTGGTGTCAGAGTCCAGTAGTCTAACTGCGCGAGTTCATCCGCTGCATAGCCGCACATTTCCGAGAATGCTTTGTTGAATTCGAGGTATTTGCCACCCATGTCTGTTAAAGCTATACCTAAAGGGGATAATTCAAACAATTTACTCAGCTTTTCCTCGCTTTCGACCAGGGCCGATTCGGCAAGTTTACGTGTATTGATGTCCCTTACCACACCCAGCATCTGTACCGCCTTACCCTCCTCATTACGCAATACGGCTCCACATTCGTGCAACCACCGAACCGTTCCGTCAGGCCAGACCACCCGATGCTCGATTTCGTAAGGCTCGTCTTTTTCGACGCAGCGATTAACGGCTTCCATCACATCCTCACGGTCGTCAGGGTGTAAGGCCGCGAGAAAATTCTCGTAACTGGTCTCCAGATTACCGTCAGGATATCCGAATAGCATCGGGATTCGATCTGTCCAAACTAAATCACCCGTTTCAATATTCCAGTCCCAGGTGCCTATGTTGGCAAAAAATTGACCCCGTTTTAACCTTTCCTCCTGTATTGTCAAAGAGTCTTGAGCAATTTTTCGCTCGGTAATATCCAGCACAGTTCCATCCATACGAATTATCTCACCCTGATCGTCAAAGGTTACCTCGCCCAGATCTGTTATATAACGCTCTTCGCCATCGGCTCGAACAATCCAGTGCTCTATGGAATAAGGCTTGCCGGTCTGCATGGCTTCAGATAGTGCCAGCTGAACAGCGTCCCTGTCACTCGGCCGCACAAACTCGATAGATTTTTCGTACGTAGGTGCAATAGCCCCCGGTTCGTAGCCGTAGATGCGAAAAGTTTCGTCGGACCACTCCACCGCACCGCTGACAACGTCCCACGACCAACTACCCAGGTTTGCCCGACGTTGTGCATTGGCAAGCCCGGTCGCAACACCCTGCAACTTTTCTTCAAACGCTTTGTGCTTGCTAATGTTGGTAATATTGGCGATGGTACCGATAATTTCCCCATCGTTGTTTCGTAAAGCCGCGACACTGATTTCTCCCCAGCAAATCGATTTATCTTTACGAATCCAGCGTTTTTCAATGCGGAAAGTACTCAGTTCTCCACTTAATATCTTGTCGACATAATTTTTGCTGGCTTCTAAATCATCGGGGTGAGTCATATCGCGGAAAGAAAGCTCTTTTAGTTCCTCGTTGTCATAACCCAGCATTTCTCGAAATGCTTCATTCCACACAACAAAATTTCCCGTCTTGCCAACGGTCACCATCGCGCTTGAAGAATGATTGAAAATCCCACGGAATTTCTCTTCACTCCGCCTTATTTTTGCGGTTTGAATATTCACTTCTGCTTCAAGCCGACTATTAGCCTCCTTAAGCTTCGATTGAGACCTTAGCACCAGAAATAAAATAGTGATCGCTACGATCGCACCGACAAAAAATTCAGGGACTACAGCCAGGACAGAAACATTGTTAAAACCAAAAGCCCTCCCCTGAACCACGTAGGCCATTCCACCCGTAAACATTCCCCCAACGCTAAATAACAGCAAAAAATAGTAATACTTATTAAAAAACACCATCCGATTCCTTGTTTTTTTATCTGACCAGGAAGCAAAAGTATAGTTACGTTTTCAGGTTTTTCTGATTTTTCGTTGGTACGAGAATTGATTGAAATTAGTAGTCACGCACACTTTCAATACTGCCTCATGGATGTATTACGGGCGGCGCGAAGAAGGCGGCAGAGTATTGCTGATACAGCTATTTAAAGCTGTTAACCCGTTATTTTCGAAGCCTCTGCCTCGCTGGCAGGGTCGATCTTCAACCATTTCCTGATCAGCTTCTGAAATAGTGGTGCAAACAGTATTAACACTGTGATCAAAACGATAGCGAGCGTAATCGGACGCTCCCATAGGAAACTGAGGCTACCGTCATTAATAAGCAAAGCCCGTCGCAAGTTATCTTCCATCAATCCACCGAGAATAAAACCCAGGAGTAATGGGGCCATGGGGAAAGTAAGCAAACGCAGGAAGATCGCCAGTACGCAAATACCCGCCATGATCAATATATCCATCGAGTTAAACGACACCAGATAAACACCGGTAATCGAAAATAACAGTATCATCGGGATCAGAATGGGTTTTGGAATTATCAGTAATCGCGAAATGTAAGGAATAAGTGGCAGGTTCAGGATTAAAAGAACAACATTGCCAATATACATCGAAATGATCACCGACCAGAAAACATCAGGATGATCGACAAATAATCTCGGGCCGGGTTGTATGCCGTAGGAAATCAATGCACCAAGCATAATCGCAGTAGTACCCGAACCCGGAATGCCAAGCGTCAATAAGGGCACAAACGAGCCTGACGATGCGGCATTATTGGCAGCCTCTGGAGCAGCGAGCCCGCGCAGGGAACCCGTGCCAAACTCTTCCTTGGCTTTGCCTTTAGCCAGATTACGATCTACACCATAGGCGAGGAAAGCAGCGATGGTGGCACCTGCACCGGGCAACACGCCAACCAGGAAACCGAGTACCGAG
>JAOUJX010000307.1 GCA_029882955.1 Gammaproteobacteria bacterium | reverse complement strand
TTCAAATTTTTCGATTAGCGCCAAAATTAGACGTCGATCCATATGGTCTAGGCCCGATTGATCGACTTTGAGCATATCAAGCGCGGCTTTAGCGGTAGATAAACAGATAACACCGTCACCCTTTACCTGGGCGTAGTCTCTCGCCCTTCGTAACAGGCGATTGGCTATTCGGGGGGTACCGCGGGAGCGCGTGGCGATTTCATGCGCACCGCCAGCGTCAATATCGATTGCCAGTAAGTTAGCCGAACGCAGAATAATATGGCTCAAATCATCACTACTATAAAACTCCAGCCGCTGCACAATGCCAAAACGATCCCGCAACGGAGAGGTCAATAAACCTGCCCGGGTGGTCGCTCCGACCAGCGTAAAAGGTGGCAGGTCCAGCTTAATGGAACGCGCAGCAGGGCCGTCACCAATCATGATATCGAGCTGGTAATCTTCCATCGCCGGGTAAAGAATTTCTTCAACTACCGGGCTCAACCGATGAATTTCATCGATAAAAAGCACGTCATGCGGTTCGAGATTGGTCAATATAGCCGCCAGATCGCCTGCCTTTTCCAGCACGGGGCCAGAAGTCTGGCGTAATCCGACCTGGAGTTCATTCGCAACAATGTGAGACAAGGTGGTCTTGCCCAAGCCAGGGGGACCGAAGATGAGCACATGGTCGAGTGCCTCCTGCCTCAATCGAGCGGCCTGCACAAATATCTCCATTTGCTCGCAAACTTCGGGCTGTCCGACATAATCAGCCAGCAGCTTTGGGCGTAGTGCACGATCCTGCGTCAATTCGTCGTTAGTCACTTCGGGGCTGATTAAGCGTTCGGAATGTTCTAAAACAGTCATTAACGTTGTACCGAGGACTGTAGAGCTTTTCGGATTAAGCTCGACGCACTATCGACACTTTCACTGCTTTGTTCGGCGAGTTTAATCATTTTTTCAGCATCGACGGGTTTGTAGCCCAGTGCCTGCAAGGCTTCGATTGCCTCTGTTTTGAACGAAGTTGTAGATCCCGGTTGAAGCTGACTAGCTGAATCTGGAATGGCGAATTCATCGACCTTGTCGCGCATTTCTATTATCAGGCGCTCCGCTGTTTTCTTACCCACACCGGGCAATCGGGTCAGGGTAGCCACATCGTTCTGGCCGACACAGTGGGCAAATTCCTGATTATTGATACCTGATAAAATTGTTAGTGCCATTTTTGGTCCAACACCGTTGACGCGAATCAGCTGGCGAAACAGTTTTCGCTCCAGCTCCGTGGTAAAACCTATGAGGTTATGCGAGTCCTCTTTCACCTGTAAATGCGTCCAGATAGCGACCTGTTCGCCCACTTCAGGCAACTGGTAAAAAGTAGTCATCGAGACATCGGCTTCGTAACCGACGCCGTGACATTCAATCAGTATCTGTGGCGCTCGCTTTACAGCCAGTAAGCCTGTCAATCGACCGATCATCTGCGCTTGCTTCTCCGACGTTTGAGGATTTTGGCATCTATGCCTGTTTTTTGCTGGGTAGCATAAAATTGTGCATGACAAATAGCAATCGCGAGTCCGTCACCTTCATCCGCCTGCAAAGTTTTTTGCAGACCCAACAACCGTTTAACCATGTGTTGAACCTGCTCTTTGGTGGCCGCACCACTGCCAACCAGAGCCTGCTTGATTTCCCGCGGCGCATACTCAGCTATTTGAAGGCCGGACTGGTAGCCCGCACAAATTGCCGCGCCGCGGGCCTGCCCCAGTTTCAGTGCTGAATCGGCATTTCGTTGCATGAAAACATTTTCGATGCTCATGTGCTCCGGCTGATGTTGCCTAATTACGGCCTCTACCTGCTGGAATATCTGCCCGAGACGCTCTGGTAAGGCGCCTTCTTTAATTTTAAGAAAGCCACTGGCAATATATCGAATCTGATTGGGCTGATTATCGATTAAACCATAGCCAGTCGTTCTCGAACCCGGATCTATACCTAGAATAATCACCGGCTAGCACAACTCGCTAGAAACAGATTCAGGCGTATGCTTCTTCAGGAATTTCTGCATTGTAATAGACTTCCTGAACATCATCCGAGCCTTCGAGCATATCCACCAGGCGCAGGACCTTTTCAGCGTCTTCGACTTCGAGTTCGGTATTGATACTGGCACGCATGGTCAGGTCTGACTCGTCGGGTTCGAAACCAGCATCGGTCATAGCCTGTTTGACCGCGACATATTCTTCTGCTGCCGTAATCACTTCGATACTACCATCCTCGTCCACAATGACATCTTCGGCACCCGCTTCGAGTGCTGCCTCCATAATTGTGTCTTCGTCGTGATCGGGGGAATAAAGCAGTACGCCGAGGCTATTGAACATATAGGCAACGGACCCGGATTGCCCGAGATTACCACCAGATTTACTGAAAGCATGGCGTACTTCGGCAACGGTACGATTGCGATTATCCGAGAGACAGTCGACTATAAAGGCAATACCCGCCGGGCCATAACCCTCGTAGCGAATTTCTTCGTAATCAGAACCATCAAGTTCCCCGGCACCGCGCTTCACTGCGCGATCAATAGCGTCCTTGGGGACACTTTGTGATTTTGCTTTATCGACAGCCGTACGGAGAGAAGGATTGGAGTCGAGATCGGAGCCACCCGCCTTTGCAGCGACTACAATTTCACGAATAAGCCGGGTAAATAATTTACCCCGTTTGGCATCCTGTGCTTTTTTTCGGTGCTGTATATTCGCCCACTTGCTGTGACCTGCCACTACTATCTACCTCGCTGCATTTAAACAGCGCTATCTTAGCATTATCCCATCGGCGGGTTTAGTGGAATCGCATCACTCAGTTAGAACATTTACCAGCCTGGCGGTAACTTTTTCTCAATGGTGATATGTTTGCCTTCAATTGAAATATATCCACCGGTTTTTAACTCCTTGAGGATACGGTGCACCATTTCTCTGGTAGCACCGACACGGCTGGCGATGTCCTGTTGTGTGAGTTTTTCGGTTACCAGCTTTTCGCCAACTTCATCGGCATGCTTATAAAGCACGCGCACTACTCGGTTATAAACGTCTTCGAGGGCCAGACTACTGACTTCTTCGGTTAAATCCTGGATGCGCTGGATCAGTAAATCGATAATACGCATACTGACTGTCGGACTGGTAAGCAGGCTATCCATAAAGACCTGCCGCGAAATAACACCAAAAGTCGAATCTTCTGTAGTAATGATACTCGCCTGACGTGGTATCCCACCCAGTGGGGCCAGCTCGCCAAAAGATTCGCACTCACCCAAAGTATTAATGATGATTTCCTTGCCTTTATCGTTTTGTAGAAATACATCAACCTTGCCCTGAAGAATGACATAAAAGGAATCTGTGTCATCTCCCTGGCTGACAATTACCGTATTCTTTGGAAACTGTCTGATGACAGTTTGTGAAGCCACATTCTCGATATCACCTGCATCGAGCCCATCGAATAATGACGTTTTACTCAGCGTTTCCGTTAATGAAGCCATGTCTCTTTATCTCGCTATAATCGCTCTCATTCTACCTAAAAAGCCTGCAAAAATTCCATATCAATATTTATTCGCCCAATCATCTAATATAAGCGAACAACCAGTCATTGCCTCTGGCTTAGGTATTCCCATTAATTGTAGCACTGTTGGTGCTATAGCCGATAAATTATTACCGTCTGACAGATTTTGAGTTTCGCCGTCGATAACCAGGCAAGGAACCGGATGCTGGGAGTGCTGCGTGTGTGGTTCTCCGGTTTCAGGGTCGACCATTTCGTCACAATTTCCATGGTCGGCAGTTAATATAATCGAATAGCCTTCACTCATCGCAACCTCGAGTACTCGACCTACTTCGCGATCAAGCACGCCAACAGCCTCCAGGATGGCCTCGCGTACTGCCGTATGACCGACCATATCACCATTAGCGAAGTTCACCACGAGGAATTCGTAGTTTTTCGACTGCAACGCCGCAATCATAATATCAGCGACCTGGGGGGCACTCATTTCGGGCTTCAGGTCATAAGTAGCTACCCGTGGCGACTGAACAAGCTGATGTTCTTCCCCCACAAAACAGGCTTCGCGGCCGCCATTGAAGAAAAAGGTCACATGAGGGTATTTCTCGGTTTCAGCGCAGTGTAATTGCCGCAAGCCAGCATCGCTAATAACGCTGGCCAGCGTAACCTGGGGATGAATTGCGGCAAACGCCACCGGCGCATTGAGTTTCGAATCGTAATGCGTCATACAGGTGACAGTAACCGGCTGATAGCCGATCCCACGGTCAAAATATTCGAAGGTATCGAGGGCGAATGCCGCCGAGATTTGCCGCACGCGATCATTACGGAAATTAAAAAATACGATATCATCGCCCGCTTGCACGGGTTTCAATCCGGGCAATACGGCGGGTTTAATAAACTCGTCGGCGATTCCATCATCATAACTTTGCTGAATAGCCTGCGCTGCCGAATCGAAATGTCGGCCCCGGCTATGTACAATCGCATTCCATGCCTGTTCTACTCGATCCCAGCGCTGATCTCGATCCATCGCGTAATAACGTCCACAGACGGTACCGATATGCCCACCGCATTCTTCCAGCAAAGACTCGAGTTTATCGAGATAATTTATGGCCTCTTTTGGCGGCGTGTCGCGCCCATCGGTAATCATGTGGAGCTGGGGAGCCACGGCATGTTGATGACATAAACGAATGAGAGCCTCTATATGATCAATATGACTATGCACACCACCATCGGAAACCAGACCGAATAAATGCAAAGGCCGATCAGCGACTTTGGCCGATTCAACGGCACTTAACAGCGCCGGATTTTGATAAAAACTACCGTCCTCTATAGCATCGTCAATACGAACCAGGTCCTGTTTTACAATCATGCCACTGCCAATGGTCATATGGCCGACTTCAGAGTTACCCATTTGCCCCAGCGGCAATCCAACACCACGACCCGAGGCTTCCAGTGTCGTGAAGGGATATTTGGAAAAATAGTGGTCAAAATTCGGGGTATCAGCTTCCACAACCGCGTTATTTTCGTGACTGGGATTTATACCAAATCCATCCAGGATTATGAGCAATGTGGGTTTGCGGAATTCTCTGGATGCTGTCGGCATTGATAGTTTCTGGTTAAATAAAAA
>JAOUJX010000306.1 GCA_029882955.1 Gammaproteobacteria bacterium | reverse complement strand
CTTTAGACAACAACATGGGGCTGTTCGGAACAAAACCCTCTGAGTAATATCCGTTGGCATCATTGCTTTGACCCCCTTACCCTTACCGTCTCATTAACCCGTCCCTGCCCCAGGGACTCAAACACATCGTCATCGAGCGATCTAATAGTTGATTCCAGCAGGCCTTCGCAATACTTTCTACCGGCAATTTCAACAACTCTGGTAGAATCTCTTTCGACAAATGTCGCACCCAGGGTTTCTAATAATTCCTCTTCAGGCCAACCTTTTTCAACGCTAATATTTTCAGGGATAACGAGCACTAGTTCAGCCGCTGCTTCCCCTTCATCATACCCTTCCATATGCTCATGTAGTCTTGCGGCTTCTCTTACATTACTCGCTACGATAAACCAGTCTTCACTATGGTCTTCGGTTGTTGCCCAATATAATTGCATCATGACTAGTACCTCCTGCTAAGCAGTTATTTGATTTAGTTCCCCCTACCCGGAAATAGCTACATCAGCAAACCGAATTCCCGGCATCAAAGCCGACCGACCTTCATCCCAGTGCTGTTGATCACCAATCATCGATATTTTATTTAGCATCTCATAAAAATTTCCCGCGACGGTAATACCCCGGACTGCCTGAATCCGCTCTCCATCCCGGCACAGGTAACCCGAAGCACCGAAGCTAAAATCACCGGAAATGGCGTTCGCGCCCGAATGTAACCCGCTCAAATCGGTTAGCTCTAAATATTCACCGCTATGCAGCGTGGTCTGGTCTTCGGAGCCTTTGGCGATTTCAACCTGATGTAAGCTAACACCCAGGGTTGATCTTGGGCCACGGCTTGCGTGCCCGGTGGTTTCGGTATCAAAATAGGAAGCAGTGGCACTATTATGGATAAGCGTTTGCAGGCAACCTTCGACGATCAATCCGGATTTCTTCGTTGCGGTTCCTTCTGCATCGAATAAATGGTAGCCGAAACCATCGACATTGAGCGGCTGGTCATAAATACTCAGCCGCGAATCTGCTATCACTGACCCTGTTTTTTCACGCATCGGGTTGATGCCGTCTTTTGCTGCTTTTCCAGAAAACATCATGGCAAACACACCAAACACGGATACCTGGCAGTCTTTATCGAAAATAACGTCATAGTGTTTGCTCGGAACGGGTTTTCCGTCGAGTAAGCCGATGCATTTCTCATAGGTCCTGTCGATTACGCTCGATGCGTTTAATCCGTGAAAGTGTCGCGACACCTGACTCGCGCCCTGCATGGCATTATTCTCGCCGTCTTCGACCAGAGCATAAGCGTAAGCGGCGCACATGCGGCTGCGCGTCGCCGCATTTAGTCCGGCGCTTGAAAAAATATGTCGTTGGCTGGTGATATCCTGTACACCGTTGTAGGGCACATTTTTCACTTTATCCTTCGCCGCCAGCCTGCCTTCGATTTCGAGTGTCATTTGAATCTTTTGCTCAACCGATACCAGCTCCTGCGGGCACAACAATTCATCATCGGTTTTCAGATGGTCCGAACTTGGCAGAATATTTTCGTGAGGCTCTACTTTGACAAATCTGGCATTATCCAGGGCCTGACCCACCATCGAATTCAGCGCATCTGCGTCGACCGCTTCGCTGTAGGCAGTGCCTATATGGCCGTCTTTAATCACGCGCAATCCAAAGATCCGGCTGGAGCTCACCTTGTATTCTTCAAGCTCACCATCACGCGCTTTGAGCGAGAGTGCTTCTCCTTCGTCGATAATCAGGTCGCCGCTCGCACCGGCATTAATCACCTGCTCTAATACCTGTTCGGCCATTTGTGTTGTGCCCATATTTAATGTGCTATTGGAGCCACTCATCAGGCGTTACCTCCGACAAGAATATCATCGACTTTTAAGGTGGCCTGCCCTACGGTTGTCGGTACAGAACCGGAGATTGACCCGCACATGCCGCAGGCCAGCGAAAAGTCCTGACCGATCATGGAAATTTCTTTGAGTACTTTTGGTCCGGTACTAATCAGGGTGGCAGCCTTGACTGGATATTGAATTTTTCCGTTTTCGATATAATAGCCTTCGGTGACTGCAAAGTTAAATTCCCCGGTACCCGGTTGAACCGAACCACCCCCCATGTGAGAGGCATAAATACCCTTGTCGATAGATGCGATCATATCGTCAATATTGTCATCACCGGGTTCGATGAAGGTATTGCGCATACGCGATGCGGGTGCAAATTTGTAGGACTCGCGCCGACCAGAACCTGAGCGTGCAAAGCCAGTTTGCTGCGCACCGATTCGGTCAACCAGAAAATTAGTGAGCTGGCCGTCTTTTATAAGCTGTGTTCGTTGCGTGGGCAATCCTTCGTCGTCAATATTGATCGAGCCCCATTCGTTTACCATGGTGCCGTCATCTACCGCGTTGACGATTGAACTGGCAATTAATTCACCCATCTGGTCGTGAAATACCGAGGCCTTTTTTGCGACTGACGTAGTTTCCAGTAGATGTCCGCAGGCTTCATGAAAGATAACCCCGCCAAATCCATTTCCAATAATGACCGGCATCCGACCCGACGGGCAGGGCTTTGCGGTAAGATTAACCAACGCCTGTCTGGCGGCTTCTTCTCCGGTTTTTTCAGAGTTGATTTTCGCTTCGATTTCCCAGCCCAGTAATCCACCATCATTCCAGCTACCCGTCGCCTGTTCGCCACCTTCGGATGCGATGGCGGTTAAACTGGTTCGAATGTAATTGCGCTTGTCGCGGGTGTGCAAACCTTCGCTGTTAAATATTTCGATGTTCTGCTCGCGTTGCATACAGGAGCCACGAGTTTGCGATATTTGCTCACCCGCTGCCCTGGCAGTGCTATCTGCCGCCATCAGGTAGGCAATTTTACTTTCGATTTCCGCCCCGACGGAAAGGATTTTACTGGCCGGATGAATGTCGGAGATTTGATTGAAACTAAAAGACATTGTGCGACTGGCAGGATCTCTTAAATCTTTAGCTGCCAGTACTGACGCAATGCGTCTTAGTTCATCCTGATCAGTCTTATTGGTATAGCCGTATAATACTTTGGTGCCGTAAACCAGCCGTAGTCCTATGCCAAAATTAATACCCGATTCCACCGACTGGACTTCGTTGCTCAGGGTGCTGACAACATTGGTTTCATTTTTTTCAACGAAAAGTTCGGCAAAATCAGCGCCCAGTGACAGGGCGTGATCAATAACTGATTCTGCGGTTATATTATTAAGCATAAATATTTTTCCCTTTGGGGCCGTCTAAATGGCTGGTTTGGTAATCGCACAACTGCATAGATGAGGCTATTGAAAATTATTACAAGATAGATGATCGTATCAATTACTGGCACAATCACCACTAAAGCAGCATTCGACCCCGATGGTAATCGAATGCGTTGATAAACAGGAAAAATAGAATGAGCCACATCTTCCCTCGACATACCAAAGCCAATGCACCTGTCGCAGTCAGCGGTAGCGGTGTTTACCTCTCCGATATTAACGGTAAACAGTACCTCGATGCTTCCGGCGGGGCGGCGGTTTCCTGTCTGGGGCATGGCGACCCGGAGATTATCGACGCAATCAAGTCGCAGCTCGATCGTATGGAATTTGCACATACCGGTTTTTTCACCAGCGATGCTGCCGAATCGCTGGCCGATAAATTAATCGAGCACGCACCCGAAGGTATAGAGCGTGTTTACCTGGTTTCTGGTGGTTCCGAAGCAGTAGAAGCGGCCATCAAGCTGGCACGCCAGTATTTCCTGGAAATCGGTCAGCCGTCACGCCACAAGGTAATTGCCAGGTTTCAAAGCTATCATGGCAACACCCTCGGAGCTTTAGCTACCGGGGGTAATATGTGGCGGCGTGAGCCCTTCTCACCTTTGATGATCGATACCACGCATATTTCACCCTGCTATCAATATCGGGGGCAGGCCGAAGGCGAGTCAGAGTTTGAGTATGGACAACGCGTTGCTAACGAACTCGAAGCCGAGATTAATCGTCTTGGTGCCGATCAGGTCATGGCCTTTGTTGCCGAACCGGTGGTCGGTGCGACGCTCGGTGCCGTGCCCGCAGTCGAAGGCTATTTCAAACGCATTCGTGAGATATGCAACCAGTACGGCGTACTGTTAATTCTTGACGAAGTCATGTGCGGCATGGGTCGCACCGGTAGCCTGTTTGCCTGCGAACAGGAAGGCATTACAGCCGACATTATCACCATTGCCAAAGGGCTCGGTGCCGGCTACCAGCCGATTGGAGCGATGCTCTGTAGCGGCGAAATTTATCGCGCCATCGAAAATGGTTCTGGTTTTTTCCAGCACGGGCATACTTATCTCGGTCATCCGGTCGCCTGTGCAGCAGCCAACGCCGTGGTGAATGCGATCCTGGGTCGTGGCTTAATCCAACGCGTGCAAAGTCGAGGCGAGCAGGTCATGCAGGCATTAAAGAATCAATTTTCCGGCCATCCGCACATCGGCGATATTCGTGGTCGCGGTCTATTTCTTGGTCTCGAAATCGTACAGGATCGCGATAGCAAAGACGCTTTCGATCCTTCTCTGGCTATCAACCAGGCTTTCAAAAAAACCGCTTTCGAAAACGGTCTGATCTGTTATCCGATGGGCGGCACTATTGACGGTAACCAGGGCGATCATGTGTTACTCGCCCCGCCGTTTATCATTGAAGACAGCCATGTTGACGAACTCATCAACAAGCTCGATAAGACACTGACGCAGGTATTGAATCACCTCTAATGTCCCCGACCCCGTGATCATCATGTTGGCTCCCAATGGCGGGCATGCGCGTATCGGTTTTGAGAATAATCTGTATCGGGCCGATGGCAGGCTCGCCGCTTCAACTTCGGAGCTAGTAGTCGAGCTGGTAAAAGCACCTGGCGAGAACAAAAAATCGATTGCAAGCAATGATGATACTCGTAGTCTTCTAGCTATTGCGTAAAAATATTAATTAATCGGAACTATTGGTCGAGTTGATTCATTCAATGTGTACACCAACAGGATAGTAGCAAAGAGACAAACACCCGCCAGTAACAGGCAGATCGACGTGAAAGCCACCCCCTGGTTCAGCAAAGTCCCCACCAGCGCAGGCCCAAGCGCCGAGGAAAAAACCATCACGGCATTGGTGAGCGATT
>JAOUJX010000305.1 GCA_029882955.1 Gammaproteobacteria bacterium | reverse complement strand
ATCATTTTCTCGAAATCACTGATTGAGAAATTTCAGCACAGGTAATGTACTATCTTGCCGATATGAGGCAGACATAAAGACTAATCGTGCAAAGTAAAAGTAATGTGCCACCGCCAGTCATAACACGCGAAGCACAACGGGCGTTATCGTTGTCCAAAGCAATTGACGCCATTGGACAGGCTGAGTTCTTACCGCATTTGCTCGATTATTTGCGTGTCGATGTGCCATTTGTTGGTATCTTGCTGCTTCTGCTCGATGAAAATAACCGACCATTCCACATATACGACACAATCCGTACACCCTATCGTATCAATCTAGATATGTACCTTGATGGAGTCTATCAACTCGACCCCTTTTATACCCGATTCTGCAAAGATAAAAAAACCTGCTCGCTATTAATCGATAGCGTGGCACCAGACCGCTTCAACCTGACTGAGTACTATCGGCGTTATTACAAAAATATGGAACTACAGGATGAATTGGTAATTTTCGCCAATTTACGCGATGGACGTTATCTCTTCTTTTCCATCAGCCGCCGCCGTTCCGAGCCGAAATTCAAACGTAAAGACCTGGACGCGATTAATCGGGATTTACCGGTTTTGGCATCGCTGTGCCGACAACATTTCAGCGATACTTCGTATAATCAGACAAGCCTGTCGGGCAATGTTGCCGAGGAGAGATTGCAATTCGCCTTAGAACGATTTGGCGAAGAGACATTGACGCCGCGTGAACACGAAGTAGCGGTCTACATTCTCAAGGGACATTCGTCAAAATCCCTCGCACGAGAAATTGATATCAGCCCCGAAACTGTAAAAATCCACCGACGAAATTTATATCGCAAGCTTGAAGTTTCTTCCCAGAGCGAACTTTTTATCCGATTTTTGAATACCTTAGGCTGATATACAGCCTTAACCCTTTTAGGTTATGTACCCGTATTAGCCTCGAATCTAAACTGATCCGCATAATAAATATAGCTACGAGGAGTAGACGTGTCGGAACAGACGGCGGCAGCCGCTATCGATATCAGGGCAACCAGCAAGATTTATGGTGTCAATCGTGCGACCGGGGTGGTTGCACTCGACGAAGTTTCCCTGGTAATAGAAGATAACGAATTTTTCACTCTGCTCGGGCCTTCCGGTTGTGGCAAGACCACCCTGCTACGTCTGATCGCGGGTTTTGAACAGCCCAGCCAGGGTGAAATTCTGTTATTCGGCGAACACCTCGAAGGTCTGCCGCCATTCAAGCGCCCGGTCAATACCGTATTCCAGCATTACGCACTATTTCCGCACATGACAGTTGCCGAGAACATTAGCTTTGGCCTTGAAATGCTCGGTAAAAAGGCTGACGAAATCGCTGCCACGGTTAGCGAAGTTCTTGCACTCGTACAGATGGAGCAACTCGCCGACCGCAAAACCAACCAGCTTTCGGGCGGACAACAACAACGCGTCGCACTGGCTCGCGCGCTGGCACCCCGTCCCAAGGTTTTGTTACTCGACGAGCCGCTTTCAGCACTGGATTTCAAGTTACGTAAAGAGATGCAAGTCGAGCTGAAACGCTTGCAGAACGAAACTGGCATCACCTTCATATTTGTAACCCATGATCAGGAAGAGGCACTTACCATGTCCGACCGCGTTGCCGTGATGCGCGATGGATTGATCCTGCAGGTCGGCAAGCCGCGTGATATTTACGACCACCCGGCACGACGCTTTGTGGCGGACTTTATCGGCGACATCAACATATTGAAGGGCAAATTGTTGTCAAAAGACGGGGCTGAGGCGAGCGTCGAGCTCGATGCCGGATACCAGGGTAAAGCCAGCCTGCCTGAATCCAGTGAAAACCTTGCCGAGGATATCAGCATTGCGATCCGACCGGAGCAACTTAGCCTGGTCGATGATTCGACTGCGGCTAGCTTTTCGGGATCGATCCGAGAAATATCCTACTTTGGCTCTGGATCAGATTACGAAGTTACCTTATCAACTGGCGAAGTTGTGACCTTGCGCCTGCAAAATCGTAGTGATGTCAATCACGCCCACCAGGTCGGCGATCGGGTGTATTTGTTGGTCGCCGTCGGCAGTATGCAAATTCTGGCGGATTGACGAGAAAGCGAATGCCAGCCCAATCGACAACCCACACTCTGCTTTCCGCCAGCGTCGTCGCCGAGGAAAAACGCCAACGTCACAAGCGATTTAGCCTGCTAGCACCGGGAATTCTGACAATTTTCTGCATCGGCATTATGCCCTTATCCATTGTGCTGATTTATTCCGTTCTGGAGCCGGGGGATTACGGCGGAGTTAGCTGGGTATTGTCCTTCGACGCTTATGTGCAGTTGTTATTTGAAGAAGATATTTTCGACGAAACTCTGACCTTTACGACTTCTTTCCTGCAGATTTTTCTACGTTCGATCGGACTCGGCCTGTTTACAACCATAGCCTGTTTGCTAATCGGTTTCCCCACCGCCTATTTTATCGCAACCCAGCCGGTGAAAAGGCGCAATGTATGGTTATTTCTGATCACCATTCCATTCTGGACCAATTTATTGATTCGCACCTACGCGATGCTACTCATTTTACGCGACCAGGGGGTGGTAAACCTTAGCCTGATTAAAATCGGCCTGATCGACAAAGCAATACCAATACTCTATACCGATTTTGCTGTCGGCCTGGGGCTGGTTTACGCCTATTTGCCGTTTATGGTGCTACCTATATATGCGAGTCTTGAAAAGCTCGATTTTCGCCTCGTGGAAGCGAGCTATGACCTGTATGCAACACGCTTTAAGGTATTGAAACGTATCATTATCCCGCTTGCCAAACCGGGGATTGCCGCAGGTTGCATCCTGGTTTTAATCCCGAGCCTCGGTGCCTTTATCACTCCGGCGATTCTGGGTGGCGGCAAGTCGCTGATGATCGGTAACCTGATCAGCCTGCAATTTGGTCAGGCGCGAAACTGGCCATTCGGATCGGCTATCGCACTTGTGCTGATGGTGATAGTGATGCTGTCGCTACTGACCTACTTGCGCTCCAGCGCCCGCAAAGGGCTTACTCATGACTAAAACTACCGACCTCAGGTACCAACCGGGATTTTCGCTGATCACCTGGTTTTGTATCGCATTTCTATATGCGCCGATTGCAGTGCTGGTCTGGTTTTCATTCAACCAGAATCGATCGGTTACTGTCTGGACCGAGTTTAGCCTGGATTGGTATGTAAAAGCCTGGCACAACGAAGGTATCCAAAATGCAGCGCTAGTATCCCTGGAAGTAGCGGTTATCGCGATGATCCTGTCTACCATCATGGCGACCATGGCGGCGCTAGTCACGACACGCACCGCCCCCTATCGCGGCCTGAATCTCTCAGTTGCGGTGATTAACCAGCCGCTGATGGTACCTGAAGTGGTTACCGCAGTGGCGACATTGATCTTCTTCGCGATTATCAAACAGGCCACAGGGGTTACCGGTATCGGCTACCTGATCGCGGCGCATACCGCTTTTTGTATTCCTTTTGCCTATATGCCAATACGAGCAAGGCTCGAGGATATGGATTTAAGTCTTGAACAGGCGGGCGCAGACTTATATGCCCCGCCATTCAAGGTTTTCCGACGAATTACATTGCCGCTAATGATGCCCGGAATTCTCGCGGGCGCAATGCTGGCATTCATCGTATCGCTGGACGACGTGATCATCACGCTATTCGTGGCTGGTCCCGGCGAAACGACTCTGCCCATTTATATTCTGGGTCAGATCAGACGTGGAGTGACGCCCGAGATCAACGCAGTATCCACCGTGTTTCTCGGTATCTCAGTCATTCTGGTCACTTTTATTTTCCTGTTCGGGAAAGGTAAAAACCTGGGAAAGCAGTAATTCACAGGTGATTGTGAGCAAGTAGTGAAATCGAGATACAACAACTAAACGAGGTTAAACAAATGAAAAACAAAATACTTACTATGATCATGGCGTTAGGCCTGACATTCACCATGGGTACAGTCTCCGCAGCTGGAGAACTGCACGTCTACAACTGGGGTAACTACACCAACCCCGATATGATCAAAAAGTTCGAAGAGAAGCACGGTATCAAAGTTACCATCGATAGCTACGATTCGAATGAAACCATGTTGGCTAAAGTCGAACAGGGAGGATCGGGTTACGACATCGTCGTACCTGGCGATTACATGATCGCGATCATGATCAAGAAAGGGCTGCTGGAGCGAGTAGAGCCTAACAAGATGTCCAACTTCAAAAACGTAGACTCGAAATGGGTTAATGTATACTGGGATGATGGCCGTAACTACTCAATCCCTTATCAGTGGGGAACTACAAACTTCACGGTAGATTCCAGCGTCTACAAGGGCGATGTCAACACGCTTGCTTTGATGTTCGATCCACCAGCCGAACTCAAAGGACGTATCAACATGTTGAAAGACATGAACGACGTGATCAACGCTGGTCTTCGCTACCTGAATTATCCGCGCTGCAACTCAAATAAAGCGCAACTTAAAGAGTTGAATAACATGCTCATCAAGGCGAAAACTGACTGGCGCACCATGGACTATTCGGTGATCGAGAAGTTGACCTCTAAAGACGTAGACCTGTCACAGAGCTGGAACGGCGCCGCCAAGCGCGCACGTAAAGACCGCCCTGAACTGGTTTATTCTTACCCGAAAGAAGGGTTCACCGGCTGGATGGATAACGTCGCGGTACTTAAGGGTGCACCAAACATCGAGAATGCGAAACTGTTCATGAACTTCATGATGACTCCGGAAGCCGCTGCAATGACTTCCAACTTTGCCAACTATGCAAACGGCATCATAGGCAGTGAGCCACACATGAATACAGAGCTGACTTCTGCTCCTGAAATCGTCATGCCTGCGAGCGCACCGGCCCCGGAATTCGTTCCACCGTGCGCTCAAGAAGTGACCGATCTGTACGCCAAGATCTGGACAAATCTTAATAAGTAGCACCACTCCTCGGAACTGGGTGGGAGTGTTATTTACTCCCGCCCAGTTTTTCAGCAATCCTATTGAGCTTTGAACATGGATAAATCTGCACTCAAACCAAGAACAGCTCTCGAGCTGGGGATTATGCGTGGCTTCCCGCCACCACCGGAAAAACGCCCTGACCTGACCAACTGGG
>JAOUJX010000024.1 GCA_029882955.1 Gammaproteobacteria bacterium | reverse complement strand
CCCGGAATACGTATGGACTCACATATTTATAACGGATATACCGTGCCGCCCTACTACGATTCAATGATCGGCAAACTCATTACCTACGGTAATACACGCGAGTCGGCCATCGCGCGTATGAAAGGTGCTTTGTCCGAAATTGTCATCGATGGCATCAAAACCAATATTGCGTTACAACAGAACATCCTCAACGATAATAACTTCGCCAAGGGTGGTGCAAATATCCATTATCTGGAAAAGAAACTGGGGCTGGAGTAGTCATTCCCAGACATGGCCTGGTGGCAACTTAGCATCCAGTGTAGTGCTGCCGAACTTGAGCAAACTGAATCAGTTTTGCTCGAACTCGGTGCGCTCAGTATCAACATCAGCGACGCCAAAGACGAACCTATTTACGAGCCTCTGCCCGGGCATACGCCGGTCTGGCAGAACTCCATCGTCACGGGCATGTTCGATAGCCAGCTTCATCCCGAACAGTTATACCAGAGTTTAAGCGAACGGCTGCCTGAGCACTTACTCGGCAGTCTGCGCCAGAACCAGCTCGAAGATCAGGACTGGGTTCAGGCTTATCGAGATCATTATTTCCCGATACAATGCGCCGACAGGCTCTGGATAGTCCCCAGCTGGCACCAGGCACCCGACCCGGCAGCCATTAATATCATACTCGATCCGGGCCTCGCCTTTGGTACTGGCGGACATCCAACGACGGCTTTATGTCTGGCCTGGTTAGCCGAAAACGCCATTCAAAACCAGTCCGTTATCGATTATGGCTGCGGCTCCGGCATACTCGCCATAGCAGCCTGCAAGCTCGGTGCGACAACAGTTCTCGGGGTTGATATCGATCCTCAGGCACTTGACGCCAGCCGCGAAAATGCCAGGCGCAATCAAATCACTACGGAGCAATTTCAATTATCTTTACCTGACTCGATGGATCGATCAACAGTCGACTTGCTGATTGCTAATATCCTCTCCGGGCCATTAGTCGAGCTTGCCGAATCACTGGCGGCATTAGTAAAGCCGGGTGGAAAAATATTACTTTCCGGGATTCTCCAGCAACAGGCAAATGAGATACAATCGGCTTACCAAGTTTATTTTAATATCGAACCGGTTTTAGCTAAAGAGAACTGGATCAGAGTCACGGGCACCCGCAAGAATGACCAGGAAAACACATCTCGGTGATATTATGGAAACCTGCTGCCCGCATTGCAGCTCGCATTTCCGCATTACCGACAAGCAGCTTCAGGCCGCATTAGGTAAAGTCCGCTGTGGTGAATGCAACCTGGTATTTAATGCGCTGCAATCACTGCAGGCATTTAATGGTATATTGCCCCCGGACTACCGCCCTCCGGCAGAAATAAAGCGTCAGGTATCATCAAAGCAAGACCGTTTTCCAAAACCAGAGCTGAGATCAACAAGTCCCGAACTCAGCTTACACGAAGCTATGTACGGCGAAGGCCATAGCAGCTTTGCTCAATTTGCACCCTTTTTATGGTTCATCGGCATTCTGTTATTAATCGTACTTGGTATCTCCCAGGGTATTTACTATCAACGTTACCAACTCATCGATAATCCGCGTTTTCAACATCAGGTACTCACGTTGTGCAAATTCGTACCCTGCGGTGAGACCGGTTTTTCCAGCATTCGTCAAATCAAATTACTGGAACGCAATGTCTTCACTCATCCAGTCACCTCTAACGCACTCATGGTAACCGGATCATTTGTAAACCAGGCACCTTTTCCACAAAAAATGCCTCGAATGCTTGTTAGTCTGTTCGACCTTAAGGGCAAACTGATTGCCAATCGAGTGTTCGAACCGAGTGAATACCTGCAAACCGATAAAAATCGAGCCACACTTGAATCCGGTAAACCGATTCAATTTCGACTGGAGATTGTCGACCCCGGAACAGATGCTTTGACTTATGAATTCGAGTTTTATTGAGTGCCGCAATTGATACCTATTCCTCCTGCTCAATAGACAAATCTGAAACAGACTATGAAATTATCGCCCCTAATTATTAATTTCCACAAAGAAGGTTTTTCACCATGGCCAAAGTCCCTCCTTATAGAGCCGACCATGTCGGTAGTTTTTTACGCCCTGCCCGTCTCGCCGAAGCACGTGAAAAGTTTTTCGATGGCAAATTAGCCGCCGACGAGCTGCGTTCAATCGAAGATGAATGCATTGCCGAACTCGTTAGCAAACAGGAACAGGTTGGTCTCAAGGGAATTACCGACGGTGAATTTCGCCGCACTTTTTTCCACGTCGATTTTCTTGAACAACTCGACGGCGTTAACGTCAGCTACGGTGAGTTTTCAGCCAAATTCCGTAAAGACGATGGAACTGAGGTAGGATTCCGACCACCGACCATCCACGTCGACTCAAAAATTGCCCACGGATACCCGATTCAGGGTGCTGACTTTGATTTTCTCAAGTCAAAAGTCAGCCAGACCCCAAAGGTTTGTATTCCCGCGCCTTCCATGTTGCATTTCAGAGGCGGTCGTAAAGGTATTAGCGAGACTGTTTACCCGGATCTCGAACAGTTTTACGACGACTTAACCACTGCCTATGCTGATGAAATCACAGACCTGGCAGCGCGTGGCTGCCAATACCTGCAAATGGATGACACCAACCTGGCCTACCTGTGCGATCCCGAAATTCGACAGAGCACTATTGACCGCGGTGACGACCCCGACGAATTAACCCACCTTTACTGCAAAATGGTGAACGATGCGATCAGGAACCGCCCAGCGAACATGGCGATTACGGTGCATTTATGTCGTGGCAACTTCAAAAGCGCCTGGGTCGCCCAGGGCGGCTATGAGCCGGTAGCGGATATTCTGCTGAATGAAATGAACATCGACGGGTTCTTCCTCGAATACGATGACGAGCGTTCCGGTGATTTTGCACCGCTACGCTTCCTGCCGAAAGACAAACAGGTCGTGCTAGGACTGATGAGTTCCAAGGTGGGTGCGGTAGAATCCAGCGAAGAAATTATTAAACGCATCAACGAAGCTGCCGAATATGCGCCGTTGGATCAATTATCGCTGAGCCACCAATGTGGATTTTCGTCCACCGCTCACGGCAACGACATCACCGAGGACGACCAATGGCGCAAGCTGGAGAGATGCGTCGATGTCGCCAGAGAAGTCTGGGGCGACGATTGAGTAAAATGACTTCGGTAGAAAGCCAGTGAGCAGTGTCCTGAAAGTTACAGTTGTGAAAGCCGGCTTTTAATATCAAAGGTTAATGAAATGGCCATAGCCTATCAAGCAGAAGAAATGGATGCCCCGCAGCGTAGATTATTAAGCGCGCAACTACACGCCCGACCGCCCGAAGAACTTGGTGAAAACGTTCGAGCGATTCATTTTACCGTTGGTGGCGGAGCGTCTAACGACGATACGGATACTGATCGAATTAAAAGCCTCTGTCGGGATTACGGCATTAAGGAACCTGCATCAGATCTCGACCAGCTCAGTGCGGAATGCGACAATTTCAGACTCAAGTGGGAGCGGCACACGGAGTTTACCACCTATACATTTTTTTACCCTCGCGGGGACAAAAAACCGTTTTCAGATCCACCGATGTCGCTCGTGCCTCAAGGCTGGTTCGAGGCAATCAAACATCAGGTGATGGTGGCCGTATACGTTGAACTGGTACAAAATCAGGAAGAGTTACCGGATGCGGTAGAAATAACTTCCGTACTTTCCGGCGGGTCGCTGGCAGGATCCCGGGTTTCAGGCGGAAATGCTGCTCTCTGGTCAGATTATTTAATCCACAAGGATGGATTTACTCGAGTGCTCATTCACGACTCAGGATTGGGCGGCCGTCAGCGAGGACGCCTGTTACAGCGTATTATTGAAATAGAAACCTATGGCATGATGGCATTGCTCGCCTATCCGCTAGCCAGGGATTTGGGAGCAAAAATGGCCCAGATCGACACAGAACTCGCTACGCTCGCAAGCCAGGTCGCGAAATCCAGGGTGGGCGATAATGAAAAGCCGATACTCTACGAGTTACAGGCTCTCTCGGCCAGGCTGGAAGATATCGGCGCTAGAACCAATTATCGATTCAGTGCCGCCCAGGCTTATTACGAGCTGGTACAGCGCAGAACTCTCGAATTAAGAGAGCAGCGCATCCCCGGATTACAGACGACTAGCGAATTTATTGATCGACGTCTGGCCCCCGGTATGCGGACCTGCCAGTCGGTACAGGATCGAATTGAAAAATTATCTACTCGAGCCGCAAGGCTCAGTAACCTGTTACGCACCCAGATCGATATCGCCCTCGAAACACAAAACCGCGACCTGTTGCATTCGATGGACGAGCGCTCGAAACAGCAACTACGCCTGCAGGAAACAGTTGAAGGATTATCGGTGGTAGTACTTAGCTATTACTCGGTAGGCCTGATTAGTTATGGATTGAAAAGTCTGAAATCAGCAGGGCTGCCTGTCCCTGTTGAACTCGTAACAGGTATTTCTATTCCCCTTGTTTTTCTAGCAGTCTGGGGCGGCGTAAAGATTATGCGAAATAGAATCATGAAGCATAAACCACATTAATACAGGCATTGAAATATACTGTCGACAATCCACAACTACACTATTAATTTGACTGCTATACTTTAGCGTTTCGAATGGCTTTTCTGGGCTACTCGCTGACCTACAGATAAACCGAAATGGATATTAAAACTCGTATTATCAGATTATTGCCCTTCATGCGTTGGGGGCGAAATCTGACGCCGGACATGATGAAAGCCGATATCCTCGCCGGTTTAACCGGTGCCGCCATCGTCTTACCTCAGGGGGTCGCATTTGCGGCGATTGCGGGTATGCCACCAGAGTATGGCCTTTATACCAGTATGATTCCGGCCATAATCGCGGCTTTATTCGGCTCTTCCTGGCACCTGGTTTCGGGGCCGACCACAGCAGCTTCGATCGTCATGTTTTCGTCGTTGAGTACCCTGGCTGTACCAGGCAGTGCAGAGTATATTTCATTGGCGATTACTCTGGCTTTCATGGTGGGTATTTTGCAGCTGGTGATGGGAATGGTCAGGCTGGGTTCACTGGTCAATTTTATCTCGCACTCGGTAATCATTGGCTTTACTGCCGGGGCAGCCTGCCTGATAGGCGCTAAACAGGCTAAGACATATCTTGGCCTGGACGTCGTTGAAAGTGAGCACTGGGTTGAAACCGTAAGCTATCTATATTCCTACTGGGATCAGTTCCACCCGATGGTGATGCTGGTAGCCTCCATTACTTTATTTACCGGCATACTTGCTCAGAAGAAATTCAAAGGACTGAGCATGGTCATTGCATTAGTAGTCGGCAGTGTCTCCGGTGTATTTTTCAATGCCTATTTTGGCGAAGAAACTACACGCATCCAGATGGTTGGTGCCCTGCCCCAGCAATTTCCACCGCTTTCTATGCCGATATTTTCACTCGATGTTTTACGCGATCTGGCATCACTGGCACTGGCGATGACGCTATTCGCGCTAACGGAAGCGGTTTCTATTGCACGTTCAATATCCGTACGCTCGGGACAACCCATCGACGGCAATCAGGAATTTATCGGTCAGGGGCTTTCAAATATTATCGGCAGCTTTTTCTCTGCTTATGTTGCCACTGGCTCGTTCAATCGCAGCGGGGCCAACTATGACTCCGGCGCACGTTCCCCGTTATCGGCAGCACTCGCCGGTGTTTTATTGATTTTTATCGTACTACTAGTCGCCGATTTGACGACTTATCTACCCAGGGCAGCAGTTGCCGGCCTGTTAATCCTGGTAGCCTGGCGTCTAATCAATTTCAGTCAGATACGAAAAATTCTGACCACTGATAAAAACGAAGGTATGGTACTTCTGGTTACCTTTTTCAGTACATTATTTCTTGAGCTGGAATTCGCTATCCTGCTCGGAGTGATTCTCTCCTTGATGATTTTCTTACGCAAAACATCCAGACCCAAGCTTCTACCTCGTGTCCCCAACCCCGAAGATCGTCGACGAAACTTCGTCACCGGCGCATCCCTGCCCGAGTGCCCGCAACTTAAAATATTACGACTTGATGATTCGTTATATTTCGGCTCAGTGTCTCATGTCGGTGAATTGTTGCGGCGATACAGAGAACATTATCCCGAACAGACACACTTATTGCTCTTAACCAAAGGCATTAATCAGATCGACGTCGCCGGTGCCGAACTGTTGATTAGCGAAACCCGCGAACGTCGTAAAATCGGGGGGGATTTATATCTCTACCGGTTGAAGGACAGTGCCACCAAAGTGATGATTAAGGGAGGTTATCTCGAAGAAATAGGCCAGGATAATATTTTCGACTCGAAGTCTGATGCGATCGTTGGGATCTTTGACCGACTCGACAGAAATATCTGTGCGAACTGCAAAAATCGGATTTTTTTCGAATGCACCTCGATAGAACCCATGAAAAAGGCAGCGCCCACTTAGCATCATTATGAGCTTTCAGATCGGCCCCTATACTTTCGACAACCGTCTGGTGCTGGCACCTATGGCGGGGGTAACCGACCGTCCTTTTCGGCAGCTTTGTCGATCACTAGGTGCCGGTATGACGGTATCGGAAATGATCACCAGCCGTCCTGATCTGCGCGATAGCCGCAAGACCCGCTTACGCATGGATCACCAGGGAGAACCCGGTCCTGTCATCGTACAAATCGCTGGAGGCGTCCCCGAAATGATGGCCGATGCTGCTCGTTATAATGTCGATCAGGGTGCACAAATAATCGATATCAACATGGGTTGTCCCGCCAAAAAGGTATGCAAAGTCGATGCTGGCTCCGCACTATTAAGGGATAGCCGGCTGGTTAAAGAAATACTTTCGAGCGTTATAAATGCGGTCGAAATTCCGGTGACATTAAAAATTCGTACCGGTTGGTCACGATCAACCCGCAATGCGCTTGAGATAGCGAAAATTGCAGAGGACTGCGGCATCCAGGCCCTGTCTATCCACGGCAGAACTCGAGAAGATCGATATCTTGGCGAAGCCGAATACGACACGATCCGGCTGGTTAAGCAAAATATTCAGATACCCGTGATCGCAAACGGTGATATCGATTGTGCAGAAAAAGCCAAAATGGTCATAGACTTCACCGCCGCTGATGCTATTATGATAGGCCGCATTGCGCAGCAGCGGCCCTGGATTTTCCGGCAGATCGACAATTTCTTATCGTCGGGTCAGCTTCAACCAGAACCAGCGGTCGAACATAAGCAGAAGTGGTTGCTAAATCACTTAAATAATATTTACGCATTTTACGGGGAGGTTCAGGGTGTCAAGATCGCTCGTAAGCACATAAACTGGCAACTGAGCTTGTATAAAGATTACCAAACTGTGCGACCTGCACTAATGCAGGCGACTGGTAGCAGCGCACAGATTAAGATTATTGAAAACTATTTTAAACAGATGTTACCGGGGGGCTCTCCAGGGCGTCATAAAAGCACCGGGAACCGAGTAAAATTGAGTGGTTAATTTTTTGTGAAAGATAAGCAGCAGACAAATACCTTGCAACAGTCTGTAGAACAGGCGATCAGAACTTACCTCGCTGATCTGGATGGAGAAATTCCCTGTAATTTATTCGATACCGTGATCGCGGAAATTGAGCAACCAATGTTGCAAACGGTGCTCCAGCACTGTAATCACAACCAGTCAAAAACAGCGACCTATCTGGGTATAAACCGCGGCACTCTGAGGAAAAAACTTAAGCAATACCAGATCGATTCCATCGCATCAGATCGATGAAGACCTGTTAGCTGATCTTTGCCAGGCCTTTAGAAAAACTCATACTTTATATTCAGTCTTTGACATACCTCTAGCAGGCTTGATCAGTTATAATCCCGCTTTTTTTCAGGTCTAGTCAAAATGTCCAAGTCATCCCTACCCGTACGCCGAGCGCTGCTGAGTGTATCTGACAAAACCTCTATTATCGAACTCGCCGAGTCGCTGCACACCAGAGGCGTAGAATTATTATCCACTGGCGGCACGGCAAAACTAATTGCCGAACAGGGTCTGCCAGTCACCGAAATAGCAGATTACACCGGGTTTCCAGAAATGATGGCAGGACGCGTCAAAACTCTACATCCAAAGGTACATGGCGGTATTCTGGGTCGTCGTGGCATCGACGAAGCAGTAATGGAAGAACACGGCATCAACCCCATCGACATGGTGGTGATCAATCTCTACCCATTTCAATCGACCGTTGCCAACCCCGATTGCAGTTTCGATGATGCGATTGAGAACATCGATATCGGCGGGCCTGCCATGGTGCGCGCTGCGGCTAAGAATCATGCCAGTGTTACCGTCGTCGTTGATCCACAGGATTACTCGATAGTACTGGCCGAGATGGATAACAACTCCGGTTCGGTCAGCGATCAAACCCGCTTTTCTCTGGCGATCAAGGCCTACGAACATACCGCCAGTTACGATGGTGCCATTGCCAACTACTTCGGCAGGATGGTGCAAAAGCCAGAAAATGAACAATTCCCGCGCACTATTAACTTACAGTTCAAACACGCCCAGGGCATGCGTTACGGCGAGAACCCCCATCAGAATGCCGCGTTTTATACCGAGGCTGGCGTCAGCGAATCCAGTATCGCCACCGCCAGACAACTACAGGGTAAGGCTTTATCCTACAACAATATCGCCGACACCGATGCAGCTCTCGAATGTGTCAAACAATTCGATCAGGCAGCCTGTGTAATCGTTAAACATGCCAATCCCTGCGGAGTCGCCATCGACACGAATATTCACGATGCTTATCAACGCGCGTTTAGCACCGATCCGGAATCCGCCTTCGGAGGCATTATCGCCTTCAATCACAAGCTCGACGCCAAAACTGCCCAGGCCATTATTGACCAGCAATTCGTCGAAGTCATCATCGCCCCCGAGGTCGATGACGAAGCCAATGCGATCGTCGCCAGCAAACAGAATGTCCGGCTACTTTGTTGTGGCCAGTGGCAGGATGCAGGCTACCGTCTCGACTATAAACGCGTCAATGGCGGACTCCTGGTTCAGGACGTCGATGCCGCATTATACGAGAAGCTCGAAGTCGTCTCCCAAATCAAACCCGACGATCAGCAAATGCAGGACTTACTGTTCGCCTGGCAAGTGGCAAAATTCGTTAAATCGAACGCCATCATCTACGCGCGAAACAATATGACTATTGGTGTCGGTGCCGGGCAAATGTCGCGTATCAACAGCGCCCGTATTGCCGGCATTAAGGCCGAACATGCCCAGCTTGAAGTGGCCGGGTCAGTGATGGCCTCCGATGCATTTTTCCCCTTTCGAGATGGCATTGATGCGGCGAACGAAGCCGGTATTAAGGCAATTATTCAACCCGGTGGATCGATGCGTGATGACGAGGTGATTGCTGCTGCGAACGAATATGGCATGGCGATGGTCTTTACCGGCATGCGGCATTTCAGACACTAATTAACAATACAGATATCCGGCATGAAAATTCTAGTAATAGGCGGCGGCGGACGTGAACATGCGCTGGCCTGGAAAGCGGCCCAGTCTCCTCTGGCCGACCAGGTGTTTGTGGCACCGGGTAACGCAGGTACCGAGCTCGAAGCCAATCTAACCAACATCGATATAGGCTCCGAAGATATTTCCGCCTTGCTGGCATTTGCTCTGGCAGAATCGGTTGACCTTACCATTGTCGGTCCCGAGGCACCGTTGGTAGACGGTATCGCCGACCTGTTCGAAGCCGCCGGGTTACGAATTTTCGGCCCCAGTGCCTGTGCTGCACAGCTCGAGGGGTCCAAGACCTTTACCAAGGATTTCCTGCATCGATATAATATTCCAACAGCGGCTTACCAAAGCTTTACCGAAATTGATCCCGCCATCGAATACGTTAAACAACAGGGTACGCCCATCGTCATAAAGGCCGATGGGCTCGCCGCCGGCAAGGGCGTCATTCTTGCCAACACCGAAGCACAGGCAATTAATGCGATTAGAGACATGCTCGCAGGTAACGCTTTCGGAGAGGCCGGCCATCGTGTCGTTGTCGAGGAGTTTCTTTACGGCGAAGAGGCGAGTTTCATCTGTATGGTAGATGGTGAGGACGTATTACCGATGGCGACCTCGCAGGATCATAAAGCGCGCGACAATGGAGATACCGGCCCGAACACAGGCGGCATGGGTGCTTACTCACCTGCCCCGGTGGTCACTGTTGATATCGAAGCCGGGGTCATGCGGGATATTATCATGCCTACGGTTCGAGGTATGGCCAGTGAAAATGCCCGATACCGGGGTTTTCTTTACGCTGGTCTGATGATCGACGCCGATGGCAATGCTAAAGTGCTGGAATATAATTGCCGCTTTGGTGACCCCGAAACACAACCGATCATGATGCGTCTACAAAGTGATCTGGTCGCCCTGTGTATGGCCGCCTGCGATGGCAAACTGGCCGATCAATCAGCGAGCTGGGATGAACGTTGTAGCCTTGGCGTAGTGCTAGCCGCTAAGGGTTACCCTGAAGCCTATAACAAAGGGGAAATCATTACGGGGATTCCGGTGGAAAATGAATCGTCGAAAGTATTTCACGCTGGTACGGAAAGAGACCAACAGGGTAATATCGTCAGTAATGGAGGACGTGTTCTATGCGCTGTAGCCTTAGGCAAAGATATCAAACAGGCGCAGGAAAATGCGTATCAGCTGGTCGATCAAATTAACTGGGAAGGCTCTTACTATCGAACCGACATCGGTTTTAAAGCAATTGAATAATCAGGACTCATAGCCTGATGCGTGGCCCACTGGCGTTGGGCAATAATAATGTCGCAGCGAATATCGCCAATGCCGCAAAAGCTAGTATGTGAAACAATCGGTCAAAACCCCAGTTTCCATGCACCCAGCCGATGAGTGGCACAGCCGATGCCATCACCGTAAAAGTCACCACATAACGCAATCCAAAAGCTCGGCTGCGCCATTCGCTACGGGCTAACCGTCCCACCAGGACATCGTTGATCGGGATTTGCCCAAACACCACAAACATGAAAGCGACAGCTACCAGCAACGCTGTAATGCCATCGAGTTGCGACATAGTGAAAAACAAAACCATCTGGCAGAGCGCGACCAAAGCAAAAATGTAACGTATCGAATATCGATCAACCAGATAGCCTACAACCAGCTGTGCCAACGCGGCCAGCGCAAACACCAGAAACGCATACCACCCGACCATGGTCGCAGTTCCAGCCAAATCGATTAGGCGCTCCTCAAAAATTTTCGGTAAAGCGAATGTAGTACTTTGGAAAATCAGACCACCGATCGCGGTAGTAAAAAATATGATCGCGAAAATTTTTAATAACTCATTTTTAGATAAGGAAGGCGAGCTTACCTTATTAGCTTTAACAGGCGGCTCGGTTTCAAGCGTTTGTTCTCTACGAATAAATAACAGATAGGAGATACCAAGCAAAATCGAAATGATCCCAGGTAAATAAAAAGCGCTTCGCCACCCTGCACTGTCGATCAGAAATCCGGTTAATAACGCCGCGCTAGCCACCCCCATATTGCCGTAGATACCATTAATCGCCAGCGGCACTCCCGCTTTCTCGCGTCCCTGCACGACCATGGCTAGTCCGACAGGATGATAGATCGCCGCAAAAACTCCGATGAAGGTCAGACTTATCGCTATCTGAATTGGGTTGGTGGCAGCGCTAGCCAAAATCGAACTAACCCCGATACCGATAAAAAAAACGACCATCATGCCTTCCCTGCTCCACCTGTCGGCGAGCCACCCCGCGAGCAGCGCGAAAACACCAAAAGCAATAAAGCCCGGTGTCGCATAGGGAATTAACTCGGCGTAACTCATATCCCATTCTCTGCTCAGTCGAAGCGCTGCAACCGAGGCAAAAATCAACATGAATAGATGATCCAGAAAATGCCCCAAATTTAGGTATAGGAAGTTGATTTTATTGCGCTGCACGGGTCGCTCCTCATCGAATTCAGGCTGGAAAATCAAGTGATTTCTGAAGAAGTCCCGCTAACATACTGAACCTCAACTAAAAAGCCACATCCCTGTGAAATGTAGCACAACCACTATATATTGTATTACTTGATATTAATTATCACAATATATTGTGATTTGAATTTATCTGGCTATACTTGCGCCTGAGCCCATCAGAATATTTAAGGTAAGGCCCTATGAAGTGCCAGAACTGTAGTTCACCCATGTTTGTAGCAGAGCAAAATGAGACACCTAAAAGCCTGGTAAAATTCTTCAAATGCACTATATGTACTGGTGAGCAGGTTTCATCGGAGCCCTTGAATTACTCTGCTTCAGATCAGAACCAATCGAAGTTATTTGCATCAAGCTTGCCTATGCAACAAAAACGCATGCAAATGGTTTAAAAATTAAGGCGGGTAAATAAAGGATTTTCGACATGCCACAACATCTCAATATTCATAACGAACGCAGGAATTCAGCCAGCTTTTCGGGGCTAGTGAATAAATTGATCTACCTGCCAGGCGCCGCAGTCATTATTTATGGTATATGGTTGTCGTTGACCGTTTGAAGCGATAAGTTTATTCGTCAGGCTATTTGAAATACCAGTTTTACAGCCAGACCACCCAATTTCGATTCGGCGAATGTCATCGCGATGTTATAGGACATCACAATATCTGCGACTACCGCGAGCCCAATGCCCTGACCTTCACTGGCTTCATCAAGTCGGGTGCCTCGTTTCAGTATTTTTTCGATTTCGCCGGGCTCCAGACCCTGCCCATCATCCTCAATTTCTAAAACCAGTTCAGTCTGATTCTGCAACCGACCTTCGACACGGACCCGGTTCTTTCCATACTTAAAGGCGTTATCAAACAGATTTCCTATTACTTCCATACAATCACCTTCATCCATACGCAACATAACCCTATCCGGCAATTCAACCTCTACTTTAATGGCTCTAGCCTGATAGACTTTTTCCAGTGCCGATATCAACCGGGTCGTCAGGGGAACCAGGTCTAGTGGACGAACAATTTCACCACCGGCAACATTAGTCGCTTTCTGTAATTGATAGGAAACAATTTGATTCATGCGGTCGACCTGTTCATTCAGGGTTTTTATTTCTGTCTGATCGAGCGCATTGGCTGTAGAAAATCCTTTTAGTACAGCGAGCGGCGTTTTTAGGCTATGCGCAAGATCGTCCATCGCGTTTCGGTAGCGCTGACGCTGAAGCTGTTCCCTGTTTAACAGGATATTCAGATTTTCAGTCAACGGTTTTATTTCTCTTGGATACCTGCTTTCGAATTCGTTTTGTTTCCGGTCTTCGATCGCTTTGACCTCTCGCCCAACCTGTTTAAGTGGGCGTAGACTCCACATCATGACCAGATACATCACCAGCAACAGCAATATAGTGGTGATAATTAACCAGCTCCACAGGGTTTGCCTGAAACGATCTACATCGTTGAAATGGCGGTCAGCATTTTTCCAGACCACGACATCGTAATGTTGCAACTGATCACGGACATCCGGCCACTGCATCGCAAACGCCCGGCGAAAATATCGACTGGAATTGAGATCGACGATATCAAATCGCCAGTCACCCGGCTCCATGGTTTCAATATCGGGGAAGTTAGCGACCATAGAACGCGAGCGCCAGATAATTTCTCGCTGCTCGTTATAAAGCATGGCACTTAGCCCCGAACCCTCCGTCATTAAACTGCTTTCGAACAGACGTTCATGAGATATGGTGATGCTTGACCCTGATCGATTACGGTCTACCGCAGCCAGTAAACCGTAAATCAGTAACTCCAGGCGATCTTCTTCGGCCTGTAACGCCCTTTTAACTACAGCGCGTTCCAGCGCAATCGCCGTCAGTATCATGAAGATGGTCAGGACGATCATCGATATCAGAGTGAGTCGATTTTTAATCGAATACATTGGTGGGCGTTTGCCTAATTTTGCTCGGCTCGTACAAGGGTAAATCGGTAACCCCGACCTCGCAGGGTTTCAATCGGTTGCAGGCTTTCATCTGGATCGAGTTTTTGCCGCAACCGACGAATAAATACTTCGATAACATTACTGTCGTTATCCGCTTCATCGTCGTACAAATGTTCTGTTAATACCGTTTTAGAAATAACTTCACCCGCATGCATCATCAAATATTCGAGCACCTTGTATTCGAAAGCAGTCAGGTCTACTTCACGCTCCCCGACATAGGTTCTCTGGGTCGCGGTATCGAGGCTCACCGGATCACAGACTATACGGGAGTCCGACCATCCAGATGCACGCCGAATCAACACTCTAATACGAGCCATCATTTCTTCATGATGAAATGGCTTAACCAGATAATCATCCGCGCCGGCATCGAGACCTTCGACTTTATCCTGCCACCGCCCACGAGCAGTGAGGATCAATACGGGTACGCTATTGCCTTCATTGCGGATGGCCTTAATGACCTCAAGCCCTGACATCTCTGGCAGTCCCAGATCGATTATGGCGACATCGCAGGGATATTCCTGCAACAGGTATAAGCCTTCGCTACCGTTGTCGGTGTAATCGACGGCAAACCCTTCCTGTTGCAGGCGATCTACAATCTGTTTCTGAATATCCAGATCATCTTCAATTACTATGGCGCGCATTACTTACCTCGAATTCAATAGCCGGATTAAATCACAGGTGTCACCTGAATGCGCAGCTTTATACGCTTACCCGGATCATAGGGCATATTGATAGTATATCGATCACCCCGATATTTATAGGTTACTCTATAGCCATCGATTACTTCTTCGAAATTGACCTGATGACGAACTTCGCAGTGTTCCTGATATCGGGTGTGTTGCTCAGTCGATGTACTGCTATGGCCATTGACTGCTTCGTGGCCAATTTGCGCACCGACAATCGTACCAACTGCGGTTGCCAGTTTCTTACCTCGACCATCACCTATCTGATGACCGACAATTCCACCCAGCAGGCCACCAGCGAGCATACCACCGGCTGACCTGTGTTGGCTGCCGCTATGCTGCACAGGCTCATCCCAGCATTCCTTGACCGGGTTAGATACTCTCACCTGTCGATAAACTGGCTCTACTTCGATAACACGTCCGAAATCGAACTGCTGAGCATGCCTTTCCTGACTGAACTCCTTATGCTGATGCTTTTGTTTATGGTCCGCCATCAGGGTCGGCGACAATAAGATTAAAATAATAACCCATGTTGATTTGATAGATTTCATACCAGTCTCCCGGAGATTAATTGGTGACTGCCAATATAGACCCCGGTAACTGAATCGAGGCTTAATAATTCAGCTACGCGATCATCTGTGAACTATGTCAACGAACGCTCGGGCCTGGAGAAGACTAAATATCGGTTAAAGATGCCTCTATGAGTCGCTTGACTTCGTGGACTTCAAAGGGTTTGTCGATGATGGCAGAAACCCCTTCGCTTTGCACGGCTGCCAGTTTACCCGCATCGCCTTCGGTGGTGACCATCAGCACAGGCACTGAACTCTGGCTACTTTCGTTTCGAATAAAGCGTAACAATTCATGACCATCCACTTCGGGCATATTGAAATCGGTAACTATCAGGTCAAAAAGTCTTTCCTGGATCAACGGTATGGCTTCGGCACCATCGGCCGCTTCAGTAATTTTTTCTATACCCATTTTGCTTAAAGTGCGCCCGATCATTTTTCTTGCCATAGCACTGTCATCGACAACCAGTACCTCTAGATTTTCCGGGTCGAGATCTTCCAGTACAATTTGACCCGGGTGCTCCCAGTCCATGGTATTGATGACTGCCCGTCTCAAATCTTTCACCGTAAACGGTTTGGGCAGAACAGCCGAAGCACCTGCCTGCTTAATGGGATCTAGCTCTCTAAACGATGTAGCGGTAGAAATCAGAATAAACGCTGTTGTTTCCGTACTGGAAAGCCTTCGCATTTTTAGTACCAGGTCTCTACCCGTCATGTCTTCCAGATGCAGCGCACTGATCACGAGGTCGGGTATATCATCGACAATCGAATCGAGTGCTGAGGTCCCAGTCTTATAGTGTTTATACTGTGAAATACCCAACTCTTCAAATTGCTGAATAATAATCTTACTCTGCGAACTCGATGGCTCGACGAGCACTACGTAAAGAGACGATAACTGGTGTTCCATAATTTCACTCTGAGTAATTTTGGACAAATACAGATGTTATATAGCACAGCTATACAGCTTTGCTGATACAGCGCTTAAACCACCTTGATTTTTAGCCTTGAATGCCTAAGCTTGTCGCCTGAATTAAATACGGACTCTTTGATGCTAGCGTTAGAAATATCAAATTTACACAAAACCTATGCCAATGGCCTACAAGCTTTAAAAGGCATTGACCTGACGGTCGAGCAAGGCGACTTCTTCGCTCTGCTAGGACCCAATGGCGCAGGTAAATCTACCTGCATCGGCATCATTTCGTCACTGGTGAACAAAACCAGCGGCAATGTCGAAGTTTTTGGCCATTCACTCGATCGAGAGCTCATTAAAGTGAAATCCCTGTTGGGATCTGTGCCGCAGGAATTTAATTTTAATGTCTTCGAACCGGTAAACGAAATCGTCACCAATCAGGGGGGGTTTTACGGGATACCGGCAAAAGTAGCGCGCAAGCGAACGGAATTTTATTTGAAGGAGCTAGGTCTCTGGCCGCATCGTAATGTCCAGGCCAGGCAGTTGTCTGGCGGAATGAAACGCCGTTTGATGATTGCCAGAGCATTAATACACAAGCCTCGTCTGATGATTCTTGACGAGCCAACCGCAGGCGTCGATATCGAATTACGCCGTTCGATGTGGGATTTCATGGATGAAATCAACCGAAACGGCACCACTATTATTCTCACCACACATTATCTCGAAGAGGCCGAACGTATGTGTCGAAATATCGCCATCATCGATGAAGGCTCAATCATTAAAAACACCAGTATGAAAACGTTACTCAAAAGTTTAAATAGTGAAACCTTCGTGCTGTATCTGAAAAATATTATCAGCGAAGCGCCTGAGCTCAGTGGTTTCGGCAAGACCCTGATGGTTGACGAGCACACTATCGAAGTTGAGGTCCCGGAATCGTTATCTCTGAACGACCTGATCCAGCAACTCGACACCCAGGGCCTGATCGTCAACCGCATGCGAAATAAATCTAACCGGCTGGAAGAGCTGTTTATTACCCTGACCTCAAAAGCGGAGAAACTCTCGTGAGTGCTGGCAATTACTGGATAGCCTTTCAAACTATAGTCCGCAAAGAAATTTTGCGCTTTAGCCGTATCTGGATGCAAACCCTGATTCCTCCAGTGGTCATGGTTGCTTTGTATTTTATAATTTTTGGCAACTTGATAGGCCAGCGAATTGGAGAAATGGATGGCATGAATTATATCGATTTCATCATGCCCGGCCTGGTCATGATGTCGATTATTACCAACTCCTATGCCAATGTCGTGTCGTCTTTCTATTCAGCCAAGCATTCTTACTATATCGAGGAGATGCTCATCGCACCGATCCCCAATATTGTGATTTTGCTTGGTTACGTGACCGGCGGTGTCGTCAGGGGTTTATGCGTTGGTATTGCAGTGACGATCGTCTCGCTTATTTTTACCGACTTTTATATCGATAATCCGTTCACCGTACTAATTGTCGCCTTTTTGACCGCATTCCTGTTTTCGCTGGCCGGGTTAATCAACGCTGTATACGCTAATAGTTATGACCATATAGCGATCATCCCGACTTTCGTATTAACCCCGCTGACTTATCTGGGGGGAATTTTTTACTCGATAAAATTACTGCCGGAATTCTGGCAACAGGCATCATTGATCAATCCGGTTCTTTACATGGTAAATAGTTTCCGCTTTGGCTTTCGCGGTGTTAGTGACATCGATCTCAGCCTTGCCATCGGCGTTATTCTATTCTTCATCCTGGTGTTATTTAGCATTTGTATGATTCTGCTTCACCGTGGCACTGGCATTAAGCATTGAGCCGGTACATCGACATTGGCGTCAATCTCACCAACAAGAGCCTGCTACAGGATCTTGATGGTGTCATACGGCGTGCCGACGAAGCAGGTGTCGAGCAAATGGTGGTCACGGGTACGACTCTGGAAGAGAGCCGAACTGCCCTGGAACTTTGCCTACGCTTTCCCGATAAACTATTCTCAACCGCTGGCATTCATCCACATCATGCGCTTGACTGGAGTGACCGTTCTTTACAAACCCTGAAAAGCCTGGCTGACAATGCAAGCGTTCGTGCGATAGGAGAGACCGGGCTGGATTTTAATCGAAACTATTCACCTCAAGACAAGCAAATTGAGGTTTTTCATCACCAACTTGAGCTGGCCCGGAAACTGGGAAAGCCGGTATTTTGTCATCAGCGAGACGCACACGACTGCTTTCTAAACACCCTGCGTGAATACCGAGATGCTTTAAGACAGGTAGTCGTACATTGTTTTACCGATAGCAAAACAGCTTTATTTGATTATCTTGATCTTGATTGCCACATTGGTGTGACCGGCTGGATTTGCGATGAGCGGCGTGGCACTGAACTACAGCAGTTGGTCAAATACATTCCGGCAACCCGTATGATGCTCGAAACCGACGCGCCTTATCTGTTACCCAGGGATCTGCAGCCAAAACCCGCCAGCCGTATCAACGAGCCTTCTTACCTGCCACACATCGCGGCAACTATCGCCCGATACCAGAACAAACCACTGGAAATGCTGACCGAAGAGTGCCTGCACACTACCCGAGAGTTTTTCGGCATAAATTCCCCTGCAAGCCTTTAATTTAGGTCTACAATCAACATATTCAAGTACTCGAATGGAGTTCCGGGAAATATTACACGGTCAATGATGAACGATCAGGTCAAGCTAAATTTTTTTGCATCCACCCCCGAACCCTGTAGCTACCTGACTAACAGGAATGCGGTCAGTGCCTTTGCCAATCCTCATATGGATATGGACATGGACACCTATAACAATCTGATTCAACACGGTTTTAGACGTTCCGGCAGTTATATTTACCGCCCCCATTGTCCCAATTGCCAGGAATGCGTTTCGGTGCGAGTACCGGTAAAATTACACCCGTTTTCGAAAAACGAGCAACGCATACTGCGCCGAAATTCAGACATAGAAGTATCAACCGTCAGCGGTAAATTTCGCGAGGAGCATTTCGACCTTTATCAACTCTATGTAAATCAACGACATTTTGACGGCAGCATGGCAAACCCGGGCAAGTCTGATTACCACCGTTTTTTAATCTGCGACTGGACGGAGACCTTATTTTTTGAATTTCGATACAATCGAAAACTGATTGCCGTCGCTGTATCCGATGTGATGAGCACCGGGTTATCAGCGGTATATACTTTCTTCGATCCTGAATTCGAGGCTCGTAGTCCTGGTCATCATGCTATTTTGCATCAAATCAGGGAAGCCCAGTCGCGTGATCTGGAATACCTTTATCTGGGCTACTGGATTAAAGACTGCAAAAAAATGAGTTACAAAAATCGCTATCGTCCACTGGAAGGCTATATCAACGATCAGTGGATCAGGTTTCAGTAAGAGCTA
>JAOUJX010000304.1 GCA_029882955.1 Gammaproteobacteria bacterium | reverse complement strand
TCCTCAGCAAAGCGGTCAACTCAGGCTCGAACCGGTGCTCGGCGAAGTCCGCCTGGTGCCACAGGCCGGTTCAATATTCGACCCGTTTCAAACCCGGGGGGAGATTAAGCGTGTCAGGTCCCCTGAACTGGTACTCGAAGTAACCGGCATTAATCCGGCATTTACAGATCAGCACTGGTTACCGGCCAGAGAGTTACGACTTCATGATTTCTGGCAGGGGGACCTGACTGAACTGGTTGCGGGTGAGCCGATAACAAGAACCCTCACGCTAGTCGCCGAAGGCTTAACGGCGGCACAATTACCGACCTTTAGCTGGTCGGATGTCGATGGCATCAGGCAATATCCTGATCAGCCGGTCCTCAGCGATGAGCGGATTGAGACAGGCATTGTTGGCGAATTACAACAAAAAATCGCACTAATCCCAACCGCGGGCGGCCGCTATACCGTACCCGAAATTATCATCCCCTGGTGGAACGTGACTACTCAACAGCGAGAAGTCGCCCGTATTCCATCGCGTACTATTAATGTGGCTGCTGCCCCCGTGGATAACCAGGCTGCAGCGTCGACAAATCATTCTGAAGCTGAACAGGCCGACCAGGTCGTAACGGCTGTCGAAATGACTCAGGAGCCAAATCGGTTCTGGATCTGGTTGAGCCTGTTTCTGGCCTGTGGCTGGTTGATGACAGTTTTAACTGGGTGGTCCAAACGCCGGCCAAACCAGGCGAAATCGCCGCTGCAGTCAACCGGAGCCATCGGGCTGCGCGCTGCCAGAAAACAACTGAAGCAGGCTTGCGAGGCCAACGATGCCCGGTCCGCGCGCCAGGCCCTGTTAGCCTGGGCGAGGGCCTTAAATATGAAGTTTGATCATATCGATCAACTGGCCAAATATTATGGCGAACCCCTGAACTCGCATATCGGTGCTATGAATCGGAGTCTGTATAGCCAGGAGTCCGGTCAGTGGCAGGGGAAAGCTCTATGGCAAACCTGCGAAGTTATTTCGGCCGAGTCGGAGTCTCAACAGAACTTGTCCGAAGACCGGTTGCCGGCGCTAAATCCCTAAATCGACTGAAAATTCTTTCACGATTAATGAGTAACTCGGATAAACTCCGGGCTATGGAATTAACTCAAGAACAGATATTAATCGGTGTTGTGGTAGTGGCGATTGCTGCCGTCCTCCTGGTGATGTGGCATTTTTCTGCAAAACTCAGACAGTCCCTGTCCGAGAATAATGAGCTGGCTAAAAATCTGGCCCTCGGCGAGCAGGCATTCTCCCTGCTTAAAATCCAGCATGAAGAAGCAAAGTCCAGCCTGACTGAGTTAGGTGATCGAAACCAGAGCCTTCAGCAAGCCTTGCATCACTCGGAAAAGGCCAATCAATCACTGGCGATGGAACTGGAAAAAGACCGGGAATTAAGCGAACAAAAGCTGCAACAATTTGAGGAAAGTCGAAAGCGGTTAAAAATTGAATTTGAGAATCTGGCAAATGATATTTTCAAATCCAGCCAGAGCCAGTTCGGTCAGCAAAGCCGGGAAGGACTCGATCTATTTCTGAAGCCGTTTCGACAGCAAGTGAACGACTTTAAATCCCGTGTCGAGGAGATTCATAGCAAGGATCTCACGCAACGTGCCGAACTCAAAACCGAACTTAAGCAGTTGCACGAACTGAATCGGCAAATGACCGAAGAAGCCAACAATTTATCCACCGCGCTCAAGGGGGAAAAGAAAACGCAGGGTAATTGGGGTGAGTTAATTTTGGAAAACGTACTCGATCGTTCGGGATTAATCGCAGGGAAGGATTATAAACGCGAACTGAGTTTTAATACGGATGATGGTCGGCGCCGACCGGACGTGGTGGTCTTTCTACCCGGAGATAAACACCTGGTGATTGATGCCAAGGTATCCCTGAATGCCTATACTCGATTCGTCAATGCCGAAGATGAAAGCGAGCGAGCGCTGGCGATTAAAGATCATGTCGCTGCCTTCAGCCAGCGCATGGGTGAATTATCCGATAAGAATTATTTTGAATTACCCGGCATCAAATCGCCCGAAATGGTATTTATGTTTGTGCCGATAGAATCGGCATTTGTCGAGGCGATAAAGTCTGATGAACAGCTATTCCATGCCGCTATCGATAAACGTATTCTGATTACCACGCCGACCACATTGCTAACCAGTCTCAATATTGTACGCCAGTTATGGCGTTTCGAGGATCAGAATAAACATACTGCCAAACTGGCTGCCAGTGCGGGTGGGATTTACAACCAGTTGCGCCTTTTTCTGGAAAGTATGGATGGCCTGGGAGATCAGCTCGACAAAGCACAAAACACTTATAAAAAGGCGCGTGACCAGCTCGCTTCGGGTAAGGGTAACCTGGTTAAGCGGGTTGCCGAATTCGAGAAGCTGGGCGTGGCGGTGAAAAAAGAAATGCCAGAGGCCTTTGTCGAGCAGGCGAATCTGGAAATGATAACGCTGTCGTCAAATGACACCGACGCGAACGCTTGAAAATAGCCGTTTAGCCTTCATATCTGAAGTATGAAAATAACAGTCGATTGATTAACTACTGACCATGAAATATCAGGATTATTATCAAATTCTCGGGGTCTCGCGTGATGCAGACGAAGCCGAAATTAAGAAGTCTTACCGGAAGTTGGCCAGGCAGTACCATCCTGATGTGAATAGCGAAGCTTCGGCGGAAGAAAAGTTCAAGCAGGTCAACGAGGCGTATGAGGTATTAAAAGATGCTGAAAAGCGCCAGGCTTATGATCGGTTTGGTACCGACTGGAAGCATGGCCACGAATTTTCGGGTGCCGGTCGCGGCGGTGCTTATAGCGGCGGTGGTGGCGGATTTAGCGGCGGAGATTTCAGCGATTTCTTCGAGTCTATTTTTGGTGGCGGTTTTCAGCAGCAAACGGGTGGCCGAACCCGGCAGGCACGCACCGCTCCCAACGGCGAAGACCATCAATTAAAACTGAATATATCACTCGAAGAAGCCTATCATGGTGGTACCAAGACGATTCAGTTTTCGCAAAAGAATCCATCCAGCAGCGGCCATAGTGCTGTTGAGATGAAAAAACTTAAAGTCAATCTGCCCAAAGGTGTGGCTCAGGGGCAGAAAATTCGTCTGAGCAAGCAGGGCCACCCGGCACCAGGCGGTGGTCAACCAGGTGATCTTTATCTGGAAATGGATATTCTGCCGCACCCGTACTTTAAGCTTGACGGTAATGATGTCATATTTCGCCTGCCAATTACCCCCTGGGAAGCAGCACAGGGTACGACATTACAGGTGCCGACGCTTTCCGGTAAAGTTGATCTGAAAATTAAACCGGGCATGCAATCAGGGCAGAAAATGCGACTCAAGGGTAAGGGTATGCCGGGGCCAACGGGCGGTGATCAGTTAGTAGAAATCATGATACAGACGCCACCGGTACAAAACGAAGAAGACGAGAAGTTTTATCGTCAGATGAAGAAACAATTCGACTTTAATCCGCGTTCGTTTTAGTCAGGTTATGTCCCTGAGAGCCATAATATTTCTTGGCCTGTCAGTGATGACGTTACCACTGCTGGCGGCCCTGCCGGTAGCAGTCGATGGCCAGGCCTTGCCGACCCTGGCTCCGATGCTGGAGCGTACGACTCCAGCGGTTGTAAATATTGCTACCCGCGGTCAGTCTAAAAGCCGTATCGAGTTTCCTTTATCGACTGATCCGCTGTTCCGCCATTTTTTTGATATTCCGAGCATTGAACGTGTGCAGGAGACCAGCAGTCTCGGTTCCGGCGTTATCATTGATGCCGACGAGGGATATATTCTTACCAATAATCACGTTATCAAGGATGCTTACGAAATTACCGTGACCCTGACCGATGGACGGGAAATGATTGCTGAGATCATAGGTCGAGACCCGGATACCGATGTCGCCGTGATTAAGGTGACGGCTAAAGATTTAACCGCCATCCCCTTGTCAGACTCTAGCAAGATACGGGTCGGCGATTTTGTCGTGGCGATAGGTAATCCATTCGGCCTGGGGCAGACGGTGACTTCGGGTATTATCTCTGCGCTCGGGCGTTCGGGGCTGGGCATAGAATCCTATGAAGATTTTATTCAGACCGATGCTTCGATCAATCTGGGTAATTCGGGTGGAGCCCTGGTGAATTTGCGCGGAGAGTTAGTCGGGATTAATACCGCAATCTTTGGTAGCGGTGGCGGTAACGCAGGCAGTATCGGTATCGGTTTTGCGATTCCGATTAATATGGCTCACGACATCATGCAGCAATTGATTAAATATGGTGAGGTCAAACGCGGTCGCTTCGGCGCACAGGGGCAGGATTTGACGCCACAGCTTGCGCAAGCTTTTGGTATTTCGTTAAACAGTGGATTTATTATTACCCAGATAGAAAGCCATTCACCTGCGGATAAAGCTGGTCTCGAAGTAGGCGATGTCATCATTTCGGCTAATGGCCGTCGAATTCGTGGCTCGGCCGATATGCATAATCTGGTCGGCCTGCAGCGTATTGGACAAGTCGTAGAATTGAAACTATTTCGCGATGGTGTCGAAAAAACACTGTCTGCAGAGATTCAACCGATCGAAATAGCGACTTTCGATGGCGGCGAGCTCATCCCAAAACTGGCTGGTGCCGAAATCGGTGAGATTCGTGAATCGAGATTACAGCAGGGGCAGGTCGAATATTTGCAGGTAGTCAGTGTCGAACCCGGTTCCAGCGCATGGCAGGCTGGTATTCGGGCCGGTGATGTGCTCTATTCGGTTAACAAGCAGTTGATTCGCAATCTGGACGAGGCTCTTGAAGTGATTGCCAGCAATCAAAACGGATTGATATTAAGTATTCTCCGAGGAGACCGGGAACTGTTTTTATTAATTAAATAATGAACCTGCCCCTACGAGAGATGTTTACTTATAATTATATTTTAAAAATCGAGCATTTATTATGAGTAAACTAACTCACTTCAACGAATCCGGCGAAGCCCACATGGTAGACATTGGTGAAAAAAATGAGACAGCGCGCCGAGCGGTGGTTAAAGGCCGTATCAGTATGCAGGCCGATACGCTGGCACTGATTGTCCGGGGTAATCACAAAAAAGGCGATGTACTTGGCATCGCACGTACCGCCGGTATTATGGCGACC
>JAOUJX010000303.1 GCA_029882955.1 Gammaproteobacteria bacterium | reverse complement strand
CTATATCCGCACCGCACGCGCGAAAGGACTGAGCGAGAAAAAGGTGCTCTATCGACATGCCTTTAAGGCGTCACTGGTTAGCATCATACCGGTAATCGGTGTGCAGGCCGGTTTTGTACTCGGTGGAGCGGTGTATATCGAAACTGTGTTTCAATGGCCCGGAGTCGGACGAATGCTGGTACAGGCCATATCCCAACGCGATATCTTACTCGTTCAGGGAGGCGTGGTTATTGTCGCCAGCAGCTATGTTCTGTTTAACCTGCTAGCAGACCTTGCCCAGAGCTGGCTCGATCCGCGGGTCAAAATGTGAACGAAGCCGGTATAAAGCTGGGATTCAGGCTTTTATTTCGCAATCGCCTCGCCGGATTTGGCGCCGTTGTGCTCGTGCTCGTGATATGCGTCGCGTTCGCTGCACCGCTACTGCCACTGCACAATCCCGACTTAACCGCCCCGGCCAACCGTCTACTGCGTCCACTGACAGCCGGCCACCTGTTAGGCACCGACCACCTCGGCCGAGACCTGCTCGCCCGCCTGATCTGGGGCACTCAACTCTCTCTCATGGTCGGCATATCGGCTTCTTTAATCGCTGCAGTCATCGGCTCCTGTATCGGTATCATCGCAGGATTTTTCGGCGGGCGCATCGACAATCTGATTATGCGCGGAATCGATATGTTAATGGCTTTCCCCTATATATTACTTGCACTGGCGATTGTCGCCGTATTGGGGCCGGGGCTGATCAATGCACTCTACGCAGTCACCATTGTTAATATCCCGTTTTTCGCACGCAACATCCGGGGTGTTACTGTAGGCATTACACACCGAGAATTCGTCGACGCAGCACGTCTTTCCGGCATGGGAAACTGGCGCATTATCTGGAGTGAGATATTACCCAACGTACTACCGGTGATCGTCATCGCCATGTCCACTACGATAGGCTGGATGATCCTCGAAACAGCGGGACTATCCTTTCTCGGGCTCGGTTCTCAGCCACCTCAGGCAGATCTCGGCTCGATGCTCGGTGAAGGGCGTAAATTACTGATAACCGCACCGCATGCCTCAATCGTACCCGGCGTGATGATTTTTATCATTGTGATGAGCATCAATCTTCTCGGCGACGGGGTACGCGACGCGCTCGACCCAAGGCTGCGCTCTGGTGCACTTGAGCGCCCTTCCGCAGTAACACGCCTGGATCGAAAGCTGCCCCATGAAGCACAATCGGTCCAGTCCTTGCTCGAAGTTGACAATCTTCACACCCATTTCGAAGTCGGTGACAGGGTCTACCGAGCGGTTAGCGGTGTCGACCTGCAAGTGAACGCTGGTGAGTGTCTCGGTATCATTGGTGAGTCCGGTTCTGGAAAATCGGTGACGGCGCTATCCTTACTCGGGCTTGTCGCCTCACCACCGGGTGTCATTAAGGCAGGTACGGTAAGGCTCGAAGGCAAGGATTTGCTATCGGCAGATTTTGAGACTTTACGCTCAATCCGTGGTGGACGCATTTCGTATATATTTCAGGACCCTCTGTCGACGCTGCATCCGCTATATTCGATAGGGGAGCAATTGATCGAGGCCATTGACTGTCACAGGAAGGTATCTAAAGCGGAGGCCTTAAGCCAGGCGATAAACCTGCTCAAGCAGGTGCAAATCCCAAACCCTGAGGCCCGTATTAACAATTACCCACATGAGTTGTCCGGTGGTATGCGCCAACGCGTCAGCATCGCGATGGCACTCGCCAATGATCCAGACATCATTATTGCCGATGAACCAACCACCGCGCTCGACGTCACCGTACAGGCGCAAATCCTCGCTTTACTATCAGAACTTCGCCAACATCGGAAACTGGCGTTGATATTTATCACACACGACTTCGGCGTTGTCGCCCAGCTCTGTGACAGAATTGCAGTGATGTACGCTGGACAAATTATCGAAACGGGTCGTACTGAAGAAGTACTCGACAGGCCTTCACACCCTTACACCGCAAGATTAATAGATTGTGTACCCGAACCCGGCTCCGGACAACGCAGGCTAACCGCTATTTCCGGGCTACCGCCAGCGCTAGACAGCCTCGCACAAGGCTGCCACTTTGCGCCACGCTGCAATATTGCCAGAGAAGCCTGTAAAAAAGGCGAACTTTCACTCAGTGATGTTTCTGATACGCACTCGGTCAGGTGCAATTATCCACTGGAATCAAGCGCATGACACCTGTACTTGAAGTCAACAATCTGTCTAAAACTTTTGGTGGAGGTAAATCTCTGCTGGGCAAACCGGTGCCCTCGGTTCATGCGGTGCAATCGGCCAGCTTCACGGTCCAGAAAGGCGAAACTCTGGGTATCGTCGGAGAATCGGGTTGCGGTAAATCAACGCTTGCTCGCATGCTGGTCGGATTACTACCACCGACCGGGGGCAATATCATTATCGAAGGTCAGGCAATAACCGGCCAACCGAGAGACGCTGTTGCTTTCGGTCGCTTAATTCAGTATGTCTTCCAGGACCCAATTAGCTCGCTCAATCCACGAAAGACCATCCGCCAGATTATCGAGGCACCGCTCATTCATTTAATGGGTATGGATCAGGCCGCACGCCGCGCGCGTATCAATGAACTGTTTGACTCGGTAAACCTGCGACGTGAATTCCTCGATCGCTACCCGCACGAGTTTTCCGGTGGTCAGGCTCAGCGCATAGGTATTGCACGTGCCCTCGCCGCAAGCCCGCGAATCATTGTCCTCGATGAACCCGTATCGGCGCTCGATGTATCGGTGCAGGCGCAGGTGCTGAATTTACTCGCTGATCTGCGCAAAGCCTACGATCTTACCTACCTGTTAATCAGCCACGATCTAGCCGTAGTAGAAGCAGTTAGCGACCGCATAGCAGTTTTATATTTCGGATCGATCGTCGAAATAGGTTCAGCGGAATCCGTTCTTACCAGCCCTCGGCACCCTTATACGAATTTACTCGGATCCAGCGTCCCAATGGTCGGCCGTGCTCTGGTGCAAAATAGAGACACCTCGGCTGAATTACCAGATCCACATAATCCACCGTCCGGATGTGCTTTTGCTAACCGCTGTTATCTGGTACAAGAGGACTGCCGCAAAACCAAACCGAGACTCCGGAGCGATACCTTTGAACATGAAACCGCCTGCTTCCATCCGATTGAAACCCGACCAACCTGAAACAGGCAAATCACCAGGACTGCGAAATCGTCCACGCAAAGTTGCAGAGTCGATAAAGGACTGGATAACAGATCAAAATCTGGTGCCCGGTGACCGTCTCCCACAGGAGCAGGAGTTAATCAAAACCTTCGCCGTCAGCAAAGGTACTGCGCGCGAAGCACTGAAAGTTTTAGAAACACAGGGATTGATTCAAACCCGTACCGGACCCGGTGGCGGCGCATTCATAACAGAGATGCCGGCAAGCCGCGCTCGCGCACTTCTCGCTAACCATTTCTTTTTCAAAAACCTGACCATTAGCGATATTTATGAACTCCGCCAGGCACTGGAACCAGAAATGGCCGCAAACCTGGCAATTCAACTTGGTGATCAGGAAATTGCCACTCTCGAAAAAACGATGGTGGTTTATGATCATCCGCCCAAAACGATCGAAGAAGAACAGCAGCAGCGTATTGCCGAACTCGAATTTCACGAACGGCTGGCCGAGTTTTCGACGAATCCACTACAGGGATTTATTTGCGGCTTCCTGATTTCATTATTAAAAGATCTGGCAGTATGCAGGCGTATTTACACCCGCCCCAACCCGGAATTGCGAGAACGAGGATTATCTTATCAGGCACAGCTTATAGAAGCTTTCCGCGAAAAAGACGCGAATGCTGCACAATCGATCATGAGAGCACATATGGCGTCAGCAAAACGTCTGATGGAAGTTCAGGAAGCAATTGTTAACCGTGGATTTCTGCCCGGATAAATCCGGTATCAATATCCGGGTTTTGAAAGTGGTGAGCAGTTAAGGTTACTGGCGACTTTGGCAAAGGAGCCAGGTTTTTCGGCGAGGATATAACTACGCAATGCAAGAATGTCTATATTTCGATTCATAGGTTAAAATTAATTTACGGCGCAGAGAATAAGGCGAGAGCGCAACCACATTGATGGCAGTGATCATGGCAGGCGCTAACTATTGCTGGCATTCGACTGGCCGAGGAATCGAAAGAGATTAACGAACGAGCGCCCGATGAAGTCAAAGCCATGCTGAATGCTTACGTAGAACCTGAACTTGACCCGGCCGTAGATGAGGCATTACTCGATTATATCGCACGTCGTGAGCGCGAGATCCCGGCTGTTGATGCCCTCAATAATGAATGACGCCATGTCCAGCCACGATGCTTTATTACAGCCATTTCAACTGCGTCATTTACAGTTACGCAATCGAATACTGAGTACCGCTCATGCTCCCTCATTTGCCGAAGAGGGTCATCCTCGAGACCGCTATCGGCTTTACCACGAAGAAAAAGCCAAAGGTGGCGTGGCTTTAACCATGATTGGCGGTTCGACCAATATTTCACCCGATAGTCCGTCGGTGTTTGGTCAGTTATATGCCGGAGACGATAGTATTATCCCGTGGTTTCGTCGCCTGACCGATGGTGTGCATTCTCATGGCGCCGCTATCATGTGCCAGATCACCCATATGGGACGACGCACCTCAAGTGATAGTGGGTACTGGCTTCCAGTAATCGGTGCATCTGACAGGCGTGAGCGGGCGCATCGATCGTTTCCAAAACCGATGGAAAGTCACGATTTCCACCGGGTCATTAATCACTTTGCCGATGCTGCGGGTCGTTGTCAGCAGGGCGGATTTGACGGCATTGAACTATTGTCGCATTCGCATTTGCTCGGACAGTTTCTGTCTCCCCTGATCAACAACAGGACCGACGATTACGGTGGTAGCTTGCACAATCGGTTACGCCTGACTCTGCAAGTTCTCGAAGCGATTCGGGACCGGGTCGGTGACGAATTCGTGATTGGCATACGTGTTACCGGAGACGAGTTAAGTGCTGGCGGGATAACTGCCGGGGAAGGTATCGAAGTTGCTAAACTGCTCGAAGCCAGTGGCATGGTGGATTTCCTGAATATCCTCAATGGTGCCCCCTACGACGATCTCGGCCTGGCCGGCTGGGTGGCACCAATGGGTAATCCGGCGCCGGACGATCTAGATAAAGT
>JAOUJX010000302.1 GCA_029882955.1 Gammaproteobacteria bacterium | reverse complement strand
CTCACGGCTACAGGCTTTAATTAATTCGTTAAACAACTCGAAATACCAGGTATAGACACAGGCGATGACGCTGCCCTGATCAAACGCGGCTTCGCTGTCTGCGATGATGCTGTTACCACAGTAATTAAACAATGTACTGACTGCTTGGTGCGGCGGGAAAATCAGCGTTGGACTGGCTCCGGCCTGGGCACTGTTAACGGGCATGGCGCGGATGATATCGATGTTCAGATCGTTAATCTGCTGACGCAGGCTATGGATACTCACTCCGGCAACAACACTGATTAACAGATGGTCCGGCCGGAGTTCGAGGCCTGCCAATGCATCAAGACAATGGGCAGGGCGGGTAGACAATACAAAACTATCACAGGCATCAACCACGGCCTGGTTACTCGGCATGACTTTGCATTGCCAGTCTGCAGCCAGTTTTCTGGACATATCGCGATTACGAGGGCTCAGCAGAATGTCCCCCTGGTAACCACCCCGGCGTAAACCCTTGACGGTGTATTCAGCCAGGTCGCCGACGCCGATAAACCCCAGATTCTGTGATTCGGCCATTTAGTTATGCCCCTTTGTGAAATCATTTTTGCCGGATCTGTCTGTGCCTCGTAACAGGAATAAAGCCCGGTTTGAATAGCCGTGCGGAGAACCGGCATCTTCTTTGATTTTACCGCTATGATGATTGTAAAAACTGGTTGCAGGCATGATGCGAAGTACCAGGCCCATACGGCGTCGATCCGACAGATTTGGACCGGAGCCATGGACGAGATATACGTCGTGCAGAGATATCTGGCCGGGTTCGAGTACTATATCGCGCGCCCGGGTTAAATCTATCTGATCATCATCGATAACTTGTGCCAGAGTATAGTCGTCGCGGTGTTCGAAATGATGTGAGTATATTTTATGGTCTTTATGTGACCCCGGTATGAATTGCATACAACCCTGCTCTGGCGTCGAGCCATCGAGTGATATCCACACGGTGCAGGTTTCCAGTGGTTCAATCGGATAATAATCTCCATCCTGGTGCCAGGGTGTGGCTTTACCGACTTTGGCAGGTTTACCGAATATGGTCATTCCCCAGAGTATAAAATCACCGCCGATCAGCTGCTCGACCATCTCGAGTATTTCAGGAATTCTGGCAAATTCCAGCCATTCTGGATCCCCCTTAATACCATAAGCACCTTTGGCGTCGAGGTGAGGACCGAGTATAAAATCAGCCAGGAAATCCGGATTACCCTGGTTGTCTTCGAGTAATTGTCGGTAAAGCTGGTCGATTCGTTGCAGGCTCGCCTGCGATAGGCGATAACCAGAGGGGATGACAAGACCATCGTTCTTATATTGCTCGATTTCGGCGTCGGTTAGAGGCATGGTTTAGCGTTTGATACCGAGTCTCTGCGCCGCCTGGGCTGCGCTCGCCGGCTCACGGCCGACTTCGCGGATTATCCGCACCGCTCGTTCGACCAGTTGCAGATTAGTGGCGAACTCACCTTTGTTTAAATAGAGATTATCTTCGAGACCGACCCGGCAGTTGCCGTTTTGACTCGCGGCCTGCGCGACGATTGAGAACTCAAAACGCGATATACCAAAAGCACTCCAGTTGGCATTTTCGGGTAGCAGGTTCTTCATCACAGTCAGAATTTCGGGTGTCGCCGGAGATGCATGGGGTATGCCCAGGCAGAGCTGGAACATAGGGTCGCCATCGATTAAACCATCCTCGATCAAACTTCGAGCAAACATTATATGGCCGGGTTCGAAGACTTCTATTTCGGGCTTAACACCGAGCTCCTGTATACGTTTCGCCATAATGCGAAGATGCGAGGGTGTATTAACGAATATGGTTTCCCCAAAATTGAAGGTTCCCACATCGAGCGTGCAGATATCCGGTCGCAGGGCTTCGATGTGTTGTAACCGATCCAGGGGCTGAACCAGGGTTGTGCCGGGGCCTCCGACAGCGGCATCGACTTCACCGGGGTTGAAGCGGGCACCCTCGCTGGTAGTCAGGTTAATAAGTATATCGCTGCCGGAATCTCGAATTCGCTCGACGACTTCCCGGAACAAAGCCGGGTCTCCGGAACGCATACCGGTTACCGGGTCGCGGACATGGATATGCGCGATGGCGGCGCCAGCTTTTCCCGCATCGATGCAATCGTTGGCAATTTGTTCGGGGCTGATCGGGTAGTCGGGGTGCTTACCCTGGTTGTTGTGTCCGCCGCTAACGGCGCAGGTTAAAATGACTTCGTTATTCATCGTTGGTTCTTACATGTCGTCAATTAGAGAATCGATATAAGCCAGTCTACTGCTCATTTCCTGGTGCAGTTGACGCAGCTCTTCTTTTACCAGTTTAGCGTGTTCAATGGTAGATTTTTTGCTATCCAGTATCTTATCCAGTTCGGCTATCGCCTTTTGTACGAAAGGGGAAATCTCATGTACGATTTCGGTTTCCATTGTGCCGCTATCGGCGACTATAGTCTTTGATGACCGGCCAAATTCGAATCGCTTGCTGGCGGGCAGAAAAGAGCCTTTTTTACGCTTGTATATTATTCGGATGATGTCGGTATTGTCGACAGTGTTAAGGGAGTATCGCTCGACTTCTCCGGGATTATTGATACCCATTTCGGTGAGGGTTGGATAGTTTGACATGCGCTACTCCTCAGTGAGTTGTTATTTTATTGGGGCATCATACATTAAAATAGCATTTATGGTTTTGCCAGTAGCGAGCGTCATCTGTTTGTGGAGGTGATATGATAAGTCTGGTGTAGAGTAATCCGTAAATTACGAACAGAGTGAAAAGAGGGTAATGGCCGATATCCATCCACAATTGCTTAACGACTGTCATGTGCTGGGGCGTTTTACGCTGTGCCATCTATTGCTATCGAACGACTCGAATTATCCCTGGTTTATTCTTGTTCCCGACCGGGAGCACGTTAGCGAAATATTCCAGTTGCCCCGGCAGGATCAGGCTCAGTTGCTGACCGAGTCGTCACTATTGTCGGCGCATTTAATGTCACGATTCAAAGGCGATAAATTAAATGTCGCTGCATTAGGTAATGTGGTGCCGCAGCTGCACGTTCATCATATCGTGCGTTTCAAAACCGACCCTGCCTGGCCAGCACCGATCTGGGGCAGGCTGTCAGCCAAACCCTATAGTGATGATGAATTGTCAGAGTTAATGCAACAACTGGATATCGAGGCATTGCCCGGTTTCTCTTCGTAGTCTGCTGATGCTCAAAGTATTAACCTACAATATCCACAAAGGCTTCGACCGTCGTAATCGTGAATTCGTATTGCATGAAATTCGACGCCAGATCGAATCTATCGATGTCGATGTTGTATTCCTCCAGGAAATCCAGGGGCGTCACTTTCATCATGAAAAACGGATATCCGGCTGGCCTGCAGAGTCTCAGTTCGAGTTTCTGGCCGACCGGCTCTGGCCGCATTTCGCCTATGGTAAAAATGCCATTTACGACAATGGCCACCATGGCAATGCGATATTGAGTAAGCATGCCTTTGAGGACTGGCAAAATATCAACTTTTCACGCTTTAAAACGGCGAGTCGAAGTTTGTTACACGGTGTGGTCCGTATGCCGGAGAGAAATGCCCGCTTACACCTTATTTGTACTCACCTTGAGTTAATTGGCTTTGAGCGTAAAAGACAGATAGAAATTATTCGGCGTCATATGAATGAACGTATAGAGGCCGGAGAGTCGGTAATTCTGGCCGGTGATTTTAACGACTGGCACGGCCGAATGGGACAGCATTTCGAATCCCAGCTCTCGCTCGAAGAAGCCCACAAGACAACGCATGGTAAATACGCAAAAACCTTCCCGGCGAACTGGCCGATATTGCAGATGGACCGGGTTTATTATCGTCAGTTAAAATTACTCGAATGCGAGTGCCTGAATATGCAGCCCTGGGGTCGATTATCGGATCATCTTCCATTGTATGCGCAATTTTCATTCCCTGAGTGCAACGATGCCCCAGCGTTTTAATTCCCTTCGATGATTACAGAAACCTTATTCTTTGACCCGGAACAGTATTTCAGCCAGCTTTTAGTCGATATTGAGCAGGCGAAATCTGAAATTATTCTGGAAACCTATATTTTTAAAATAGATGAGGTGGGTAAGCAGTTTATATCAGCATTGCAAAGGGCTTGTCAGCGCGCTGTGCAGGTGAGGTTGCTGGTGGATGGTGTCGGCTCCTACCTGGACGCGGGGCGACTGATCAGGGAGTTAGAGTCTGAGCAATGTCAAATTCGGATATTTCACCCTTTACCCTGGGATTTTAAGATTTATAAAAATGCACTGAGTGCCGGCCAGAAATATAGCCCGTTACTGTATCACATCGCTTCCATAAACCACCGGGATCACCGTAAGCTTTGTATTATCGATGGTCAAATCGCCTGGTTAGGCAGTTTTAATATAACGGTCGACCATTATAATCGAAAGCTAGATCTGAACGAGAACCGCTGGCACGATACTGGACTACGGACGAGTGGCGAAGTCGTGGAAGCCTTAAAGCATAATTTTGAACAGGTGTGGCATCGTAAAGGTGAAACCCGTCGACAACGTACGCGGCAATTCCTGGCCATTCATACCATAGGCACTCGAAAACAGCACAGCCGGGAAATCATCGATTTACTACAACAGGCGCAAAGTCGTATCTGGATTACCAACGCCTACTTCAACCCCTCGAACCGACTTTTAAAAGCGCTGAAAATGGCGGCCAGGCATAACCTGTCAGTAATGTTAATGGTACCCAGTCGATCTGATATTAGCTGGTTTCCGTATTTCGCCAGAACCTATTACGCCGATTTGCTAAATGCCGGCATTCGAGTATTCGAGTATTCGGTACAGGTCATACATTCGAAAACCATGTTGATAGATAATACGGTGCTGGTGGGTAGTACTAATTTAAACTTCCGCAGTTTTGTCCATGACCTGGAGGTGGATGCGCTGGTTTCCGGTACCGAGGCTGTTAAACAAATGGAAGCTAAATTCGAGTTAGATATCGAGCAATGCACCGAAATCACCCTGCAGCACTGGCGTAATTATTCTCTGATTTTAAAATTGTCAGGATGGTTGCCCAGAATGCTGCGATACTGGCTGTAATAATGCATTAATCTACGAATGGAATTTCTAACTAATATTATATTATTATCGCTGATCGCTTTTGTGCTCCAATACTGG
>JAOUJX010000023.1 GCA_029882955.1 Gammaproteobacteria bacterium | reverse complement strand
GTCGGCGGAGCCGCCTCGGCAACTTTTGCAATGACCGGATTAGCTTTGACTCGTGGCTCACTCTCAGGTACTGCGATAGCAAGAGGTAATACCTCGCAGCGACGGATACCAATTCCTTTCAGGCAGTGCTGTTGCCTGTCGCTTAACATCGTTTAAACGTCACCCATCTGCGGGTGGGTTCGCCCGGCGTCACTCATTACCTTATTCAATGCGTTGATATAGGATTTGGCCGAGGCGATAACGATATCGGTATCCGCGCCCTGACCATTGATGATGCGGCCGTCTTTCTCGATACGTACGGTGACTTCACCCTGCGAATCTGTACCGGTGGTGATAGCATTAACGGAGTAAAGCTGCAGGGTAGCACCGGTATTGGCGAGTTTTTCGATGGCTTTAAAGCAGGCGTCTACCGGGCCATCACCCGAGGCTTCGGATTGTTTTTCTTCACCATTTATATTCAATGTGATGGTGGCATTCGGGGTTTCACCGGTTTCGCTGCAAACGCGTAAACTAACGAGTTTGATAGTTTCTTTGTCGGCTTCGATTACCGCTTCGTTAACCAGTGCCAGCAGGTCTTCGTCAAAAATATCGTGCTTCTTGTCGGCCAGGGTTTTAAAGCGGGCAAACACTTCATTGAGTTCTTCTTCGCTGGAAAACTCTATATTTAACTCTGTCATTCTCGACTTGAAAGCGGCACGTCCAGAATGCTTACCGAGAACCAGTTTGTTAGTGGTCCAGCCGACATCCTGAGCGCGCATAATTTCATAGGTCTCGCGAGATTTTAAAACACCATCTTGATGAATGCCTGATTCGTGGGCGAAGGCATTGGCGCCTACAATCGCCTTATTCGGTTGAACGTTAAAACCGGTAATGCCGGCAACCAGTTTGGAGCAGTTCATAATCTGCGTTGTGTCGAGCCGGGTATCGCAGGAGAAAACATCCTGACGAGTGCGTACGGCCATGACGATTTCTTCCAGCGAAGCATTACCGGCGCGTTCGCCCAGACCATTGATGGTGCATTCAACCTGGCGTGCGCCATTAAGAACGGCCGACAGCGAATTGCCCACGGCGAGTCCGAGATCATTGTGGCAATGCACCGAAAAGATAGCTTTGTCGGAATTAGGTATACGTTCGATCAGGTCTTTGATCAGTGCGCCGAACTGGTGCGGGACGTTGTAGCCGACCGTGTCCGGAATATTGATCGTCGTCGCACCTTCGTTGATGACGGCTTCGATGACTCGGCAAAGGAAATCGGGCTCGGAGCGCCCGGCGTCTTCCGGTGAGAACTCTACGTTATCGGTAAACTGACGCGCCATGCGAACTGCCTTCACCGCCGCCTCGACGACTTCGTCCGGGGACATACGGAGTTTTTGCTCCATATGAATAGGCGAGGTAGCGAGAAAGGTGTGAATGCGGCCGGAATTAGCCGGTTTAATTGCAGCACCAGCGCGTTCGATATCAACCTGCTTGGCTCGCGCCAGTCCGCAGACCGTGCTGTCTTTAACGACTTCGGCGACGGCTTTTACTGACTCGAAATCACCATCGCTGGCAATCGGGAAGCCTGCTTCGATAATGTCGACTTTCATCGCTTCCAGTGCGCGGGCGATGCGAATTTTTTCTTCGCGCGTCATTGAAGCGCCGGGGCTTTGTTCGCCGTCGCGTAAAGTGGTGTCGAATACGATTAACCGGTCTTTGCTCATGCTGTTACCTCACAGGCGAAAGATTGAAAAATTATTCTGAGTCTTGCGAATGCCCTTCGCCCGCTTTCAGGCGTTGTCGTTTACGGTTCCAGCGAAACAGGGATACGATCGGCCCGGATGACATATAGACGACAAAAAAGAAAAATAAAACCGTGGAAGCTTCTATCGACAGAAATACAAAAATCAGCATTACTACTAATACCGCAACAAATGGCACTTTCTCACGCATGTCGAGATCTTTGAAACTATAATAGGGGAATCCCGATACCATTAAAGCGCCTGCCAGGGTGGTTAAAAACAGGGCTGGATATTTCACTTCCTCGCCGCTTATACCGTAAGTCTCACATACCCAGATGGCACCCATGACTACCGCAGCAGCAGCAGGGGAGGCCAGACCCTGAAAATACCGCTTGTCAGCAACGCCTATTTGTGTATTGAAACGAGCCAGGCGTAAAGCCGTTGAAGTGGTATAGATAAACGCGGCCAGCCAGCCTAGTTTACCCCAGAAGCTAGAGACATCCGCGAGGTACATCAAAGACCACTGGTACATGACCAGGCCTGGTGCGACACCGAAGGAAACCATGTCCGACAGGCTGTCATATTCAGCACCAAAAGCCGACTGGGTATTGGTCATGCGAGCCACACGGCCATCGAGTCCGTCAAGGATCATGGCGAGGAAAACCACCATTGCAGCAATTTCGAAATTACCTTTCATGGCCGCGATGATGGCGTAGAAACCTGCAAATAAAGCACCAGTGGTAAACAGATTAGGCAGCAGAAAAATGCCCTTTCTGAGGTTTTTTCGGCTAGGTTTCGGGTTGCTGTCGTCCATAGTGTGAAACGGGCAGGCTATTGACCCACCCGTTCTCCAGTTGGTTATATACTAAAGCTAGTTTTTAGATTTATCGACCAGTGCATTGGCGCTTAACCAGGGCATCATGGCACGTAATTTTGCGCCGGTTTGCTCGATTTCATGCGCGGCATTGTTACGTCTCCAGGCTGTCATCGATGGATAGTTTGACTGGCCTTCTGAGATAAATTTCTTGGCATAGTTGCCGTTTTGAATATTTTCCAGACACTCTTTCATCGCCCAGCGGCTTTCTTCGTTGATGATTCGTGGTCCAGTAGTGTATTCGCCAAATTCAGCATTGTTGGAAATTGAGTAATTCATGTTGGCGATGCCGCCTTCGTAAATCAGGTCAACAATCAGCTTGAGCTCGTGTAGGCATTCGAAATAGGCAAGTTCGGGCGCATATCCCGCATCGACCAGAGTTTCAAAGCCAGCCTTCACGAGTTCAATGGTGCCGCCACAGAGTACGGACTGTTCGCCGAACAGGTCGGTCTCGGTTTCGTCTTTAAAAGTGGTTTCGATAATTGCAGTACGACCACCGCCGATGCCGGCAGCATAAGACAGGGCCAGTTCTTTGGCCATGCCGGAAGCGTCTTGCTGAATTGCGATCAAATCAGGAATGCCGCCGCCGTTGACAAATTCGGAACGTACAGTATGCCCCGGTGCTTTTGGTGCAATCATGATGACGTCGAGGTCGGCACGAGGCTCAACTTGATTGTAATGAATGGCGAAACCGTGCGCGAAAGCCATGGCTGCACCTTCCTTGATGTTTGGCTCTATTTCGTTCAGATACAGATCGCGCTGGAACTCGTCAGGTGTGAGAATCATTACCAGGTCGGCCCCGGCTACCGCGTCGGCGGTATTTTTTACTGTTAATCCAGCTGATTCGGCTTTGGCTGCTGTGGCTGAGCCTGCACGCAGGCCGACACAGACATCGACGCCAGAATCTTTCAGGTTATTGGCGTGGGCATGGCCCTGTGAGCCGTAGCCTATGATGGCTACCTTCTTTCCCTGAATGATAGATAAGTCGCAATCTTTATCGTAATAAATATTCATAACACCCTCTTATGTCGGTGGTTTGGTTTAAGTTTTAGAAATGTTTTTTCTGGATTATAAGGTTAAAGCCTTCTCGCCGCGCAGGATACCCATGGAACCAGAACGAACGACCTCAATGACATTGGTTTCGTGCAATGAGTTAATATAGGCATCAAGCTTGTCACCCGAGCCGGTTAACTCGATACAGAAAGTTGTGTCGGTGACATCGATAATACGAGCACGAAAAATATCGGACAGTCGTTTGACTTCGGAACGTTGAGCTTCGCCCTGTGCTTTCACCTTAACGAACATCATCTCGCGTTCGATGAAATTGCCTTCGGTGAAATCCTGTAGTTTGACAACATCAACCAGTTTATTTAATTGCTTGTTGATCTGTTCGATGATGCGATCAGAGCCCGAAGTCACGATAGTCATGCGCGACAGGGTAGGGTCTTCGGTGGTAGCAACGGTGAGTGATTCGATATTGTAGCCGCGCGCTGAAAATAGACCGGAAATACGGGACAAAGCGCCCGATTCATTTTCAACCAGTAGGGAGATAATATGTCGCATTAAACAGTCTCCCCTCTGGCTTTCATGTCCGCCTGTATTTTCTGCTGCAGCGGTGAAAGATCCATCTCGTTGTGCGCCTTACCGGAAGAAATCATCGGGTAAACATTGGCTTCACGGTCGGTCATGATATCGAGGAATACGGTTCGATCTTTCAGTGCAAAGGCTTCTTTCATGGCATCGTGTAAATCTTTCGGGTCTTCGACACGAATACCGACATGCCCATAAGCCTCGGCGAGTTTGACGAAATCAGGCAGGGAGTCCATGTAAACATGTGAGTAGCGTTTTTCGTAGAAAAACTCCTGCCACTGTCGAACCATACCCAGATAGCGGTTGTTCAGGTTAATAATCTTGACCGGTGTATCGTATTGCAGACAGGTAGATAACTCCTGGATACACATCTGGATGCTGCCTTCGCCGGTAACACAGGCCACGTCTTTATCGGGAAAAGCCAGTTTGACGCCCATTGCCGCGGGCAGGCCAAAACCCATAGTGCCTAGTCCGCCCGAATTGATCCAGCGTCTGGGCTCGTCGAACGGGTAAAACTGCGCTGCATACATCTGGTGTTGTCCGACGTCGGATGTGATGTAAGCATCCCCCCCGGTTACTTTGTAAAGTTCTTCAACCGCGGCCTGGGGCTGGATTAAACCAGGCTTGTTTTCATAAGCGTAACTGTTCTGACTTTGCCAGGATTTTATTTTATTCCACCAGGCTTCGAGTGCAGACTTGTCTATCGGTAGCTCGGGCTTGTCGAGTAATACATTCATCGCCGAGAGCACGTCTTTGACATCACCGACAATAGGAATATCGGCATTCACGGTTTTGGAGATTGAGGCTGGATCGATATCGATATGAATAACTTGCGCGTAGGGGCAAAAAGTACTGGTTACGCCGGTAATCCGATCATCAAAACGGGCACCAATCGCGATTAAAACATCGCATTCGTGCATCGCCATATTGGACTCGTAGGTGCCGTGCATACCAAGCATGCCAATGAACTGGGGGTCGGTACCCGGAAATGCACCCAGCCCCATCAGGGTTTGAGTGATGGGGTAACCCAGCTTGCGTACAAATTCACGCAGCTCGTTAGCAGCCTCTGACATGATGACACCGCCCCCGGTGTATATCATCGGACGTTTGGCGCTCAGCAGCAGATCAACCGCGCGTTTTATCTGGCGTGGATGGCCTTTTAGATTAGGGTTGTAAGAGCGCATCTCGACCTTTTCGGGGTAAACGTAAGGGATCTTGATATGCGGTGCAGTAATGTCTTTCGGTATATCGACCACAACCGGGCCGGGGCGACCACTGGTGGCAACAAAGAACGCTTTTTTTAGTGTTTCAGCCAGCTTGTTAAGGTCTTTAACCAGGAAATTGTGTTTTACGCAGGCGCGGGTAACGCCGACGGCATCGACTTCCTGGAAGGCGTCGCTACCGATAGCGTGGCTTGGAACCTGCCCGGTGATCACGACCAAAGGGATAGAGTCCATATAGGCTGTGGCTATACCTGTGACGGCATTAGTTGCACCAGGTCCGGAGGTCACCAGGCAAACGCCGGGCTTTCCGGTGGCGCGGGCATAACCATCAGCCGCATGTGTGGCACCCTGTTCGTGGCGCACCAGGATGTGTTGCAGATCATCCTGTTGGTGTAATGCGTCGTAAATATGTAAAACGGCACCGCCCGGATAGCCGAAAAGGTGTTTGACGCCTTCGTCTTTAAGAAACTGAATGATTATTTCAGAACCCGATAATTCCACTATAAACCTCTAAATTGTTTCCAGTCTGGATTTAAAAAAACCAGATTACTCAGGTATCTGGTTTTAGTTTCTGGATTGTTCGCCAGCAACGCTGGCCGCACACACATCGCCGAACCAGAAATTTTATTATGGTTGTCGCGTAATTGCACTAATTATCATGCGTTTTAAGGTGAAATTGTTGGTTTTAGGCTTTCCCGGGGTGGCAGGTTGGTTTTATGCCCTGGGCAGTTATCAGTTATTCATTTAAGATTTCTGCATCACGAAAGTAAAGCGATTACCTTCGTCGGCGGAATTCAGGAGCGCATTGCCAGTTTGCTTTGAGAAGGCTTCAAAGTCCTTCACTGAGCCCGGGTCGGTCGAGATGATGAGCAATGTCTGTCCCGATTCCATATCGCTCAGGGTTTTCTTGGCGCGTAATATTGGCAGGGGGCAATTGAGGCCCGAGGCATCTAGTTCGTGATCGTATTTGGCCATGATATTTTCCTCTGTATAGGTATTTCTAACTAGACTCTTTATATGCCACGAATATCTAAAAAGCAATAGTTCATGCTGAATCTGTGACTAGCTTAAGGAATAGTCGGGCCGGGTTCCATTGCCAGGGGCAGGCCACTGCCTGACCATTTAACGATGCCGCCACGAAGATTGATGACATTGTGAATGCCCTGCTGGTTGAGGAACCGGCATGCCTGGGCTGCGCGGCTGCCAGTCCTGCAATAAATCACGATCTGTTTTTCTGCTGCGATAAAGAAGTTGAGTTTGAGAGGGATCAGGTGCATTGGTAATGTCATCGCGTCGGGGATAACCCCACGCTCGACCTCTGCCGGGGTGCGGATGTCGATGATTTCGAATTGATGATTGGCTTTTAGTAATTCAGAAAACTCGGTTACGCTAATTTCCTTAATATCCGGCATCTTTTAAAAACTCTTTGGTTGGTGTAGGAAACCAATGGATTAGTTTAATGGTCGAAAAACCACTTGTGTCCTGATCGTAGGCCCCAATATTATGGTGATGTCGGGTATAATTCCAGCAGTATGACTAATCTACGGCCGTTTTTTCAGATTTTGCGCCAATCTTTTAAAGGATTCTATTTCCTGTTTCTGGTGTTCTATTCCATTTATGTCAGCTCAATTGCGCAGGCAGAAGGTGAATTGCCTGATTTAGGTGAAAACTCTGTATTCAATATCGAGCAGGAAGCGGAGATTGGACGACAAGTATATCAGCAGCTATTCGAAAGAGGCCTGATCGAAACCCATCCTTTACTGGATAGGTATATTAATGATCTCGGTGCGAGATTGTTGTCGGTGGTCGACAATCGAGTGAGGGACTATCGCTTCTTTATTATTCGGGACAGTAGCATCAATGCTTTTGCCCTGCCCGGTGGGTATATCGGCGTCAATGCCGGGTTAATTCTCCGTGCTAAAAGTCAGCACCAACTGGCCTCTGTTCTCGCTCACGAAATTGCCCATGTTCGCTTACGTCACGGTATGAAGTTGATGGAAAAGTCGGCTGGTGTGAATAACGCTACTATGTTGACTATCCTTGCAGGATTGCTCGCCGGTGGTGGTTCGGATTTAGGTGCTGCACTGGTTTATGGAGGCACGGCGGGTGGCCAGCAGGCTATGATTAATTACACCCGTGACTTTGAGTACGAGGCCGACAGGATTGGTATATCTTTGCTTCAGGGAGCCGATTTCGATGGTCGGGGTATGGTCGAGTTTTTTACCCTACTGGCTAAAGCGTCGGGTAACACTGGCGTGCAAAATATTGAATATCTTCGTACTCACCCGGTTTCGGATAATCGGATTTCAGAGGCAGAGGCGAGGCTCAGGCCGTATTCAAATCCTTCGTCGGCACCTGATTATTTCCCGTTATTTCAGGATTACCTGTTATATACCAGCAGTGAGAGTCTGGGATTGTCGGGAAGCCGCTTTCGTCAGGCTCTTGCGAAAATCAAATCAGGCAACGAAAGTTCGGCCAGCGAGTTACTTGACACGCTCTATCGGCAGGAAGGTGATAACTCCTGGTATGGCTATGTCTATGCCGAGAACCTGGAGCTCACTGGGCGCCAGAACGAAGCCGAACAGGTTTATCGCCAGCTGTTGGAGATATATCCCGATGACCTCCTTGTTTCGTTAAATCTGATGCGCCTGCTGAAAACCACTGGTCGTATCGATGCAGCGCTGTTAATTGCGCGAAGACTCGAGAATCGCTATCCACAGGACAGGGCGGTTTATTTTGAATTAGTAGGTATTTATCAACAACTGGATGAAGATCTGCTGAAAATGATGGCTCAGGCGGACTATCATCGCCTGTCAGGATATCCTGATCAGGCCATGAGGCTATACAGCAGGATCCTCGGTTCACCGGATATCGACCAGGTCACCGAGTCCAGGGTAAAGGAAAAACTGGCGGAGCTCGATCGCCATCGATCGGGCAAAATGTAAATCCAGTCTGTTTACTGAGTGTCATCTACCCCTATATATATAAGCTTAGATAGTTATATATACCTCTCAATCAATAAAAAGCGGTTAAAAACTTGATATTGCTTCGTGGTGAAGTATTCTTGTTGGTGCTTTAAGAGCCGGTTTTTCCATAATCTGGAACCGTTAAAACTTATTATAATTATATTTTGGAGGATACAGCAGATGAAATTTGGTCTGATTAATATGGTTGCATCTATCGCTCTGATATTTGGTATAGCCTTTAGTTCCACTATTCTCGCGGCGTCACCCGAGCAGATTGCGGAAGGGAAAAAAGTTGCCTTAGATCGAAAAAAAGGTAATTGCCTGTCCTGCCATGCAATGGCGGACGGCGTCTTACCCGGGAATATCGGTCCACCGCTGGTAGCTATGAAAGCTCGCTTCCCCGACATCAGTGTTTTGCGTGCGCAAATTTACGACGCAACAGCTAAAAATCCAAGAACCATAATGCCTCCTTTCGGCAAGCATGGCATCTTAAGTGACAAAGAAATCGATCTGGTCACTGATTTTATTCATAGTCTTTAGGAGTTGATATGAAACGTAGAACATTATTAAAAACCAGTCTGGTGACTGGTGTGATTGCCTCTACTGGTTTATTAATACCAGGCAGGGTGCTGGCAGCTTATCCACAGGCGGCTTTTGAGAGTAAGGAAGTTGACGGTGCGATATCGGCAGCTATGGGTAGTAGCGACTATGCTGATAGCGGTGATATTAAAATTAAAGCACCGGAAATAGCGGAAAATGGTGCGGTAGTACCTATCCAGATCACTTCATCGATAGCAGGCACCGAGAGCATTTCCCTGATCGTAGCCAATAACCCTAGTCCAATGGCTGCCATATTCAACTTACATGGATCTGAGGCCTTTGCTTCCGTACGTGTCAAGATGATAAAGACCAGCGATGTTATTGCTGTCGTCAAGGCTGGTGGCTCGTTACATGCTGCCAGGCAAGAAGTGAAAGTTACCATTGGCGGCTGCGGCGGCTAGCGAGGAGAATTGATTATGGCTAATAGTATTAAAGTACGTGCAAAGGCTAAAGACGGCATTGTCACGGTTAAGGCGTTAATGAGTCATCCTATGGAAACCGGATTGCGTAAAAATTCCAAGACGGGTAAGAAAATTCCTGCGCATTATATAAAGGAAGTGATTGCCAAGGTCGGGGGCAATACTGTCATGGAGGTCTTCTGGGGCACCGCAGTCTCAAAAAATCCATACCTGTCATTTAAATACAGTGGCGGTGAAGGTGATGAGCTGACGATGTCCTGGGTTGATAACCAGGGTGATTCGGGAACAGCGTCAGTGAAAGTTAAGTAGATGTTTTTGATATAACTACTCATATTCTGAGGGGGGTTAACATGCGTAAGTTTTTTTATGCGGCGACAATGGTATTGACGATCTGTTTGACAGGCTCGTTTGCGATCGCTTCAACACCGGCAGAGGAACTGGCGGAATTTCAGCAGTATTATCTGGATAAATTTCCCGATACACCAAAGGAAGATTTTATCAACGGTATTTACTCGATCGATGCGGCATCGCGAGAAACTTTTGATGCCATCGAAGAGTTTGCGCCCTACGAGATTGATGTCGCAAAGGGTGAGGAAATGTATAACAAGCCATTTGCCGATGGTAGTGGTTATGCCAACTGTTTCGCTGAGCCGGGTGTACGTCATCTCTATCCGCAGTTCGATAGCAAGTCAGGAAAAATTGTGACGCTTGAAGGCGCTATCAACGCCTGTCGTAAGGCAGCGGGTGAGAAGCCACTGAAATACAAAAAAGGCGCGATGACCGCACTGACTGCTTATATGGCTTATGAATCGAGAGGTAATATCTTCGATATCAAAATCCCGGATGATGAGCGAGCACTGGCGCAATATAATAGAGGCAAACGGCATTGGTATCAGAAGCGCGGACAACTGAATATGGCCTGTGCTGACTGTCACTTAAATAACGCGGGTAATTATATACGTTCAGAGCGCCTGAGTCCGGCGCTTGGTCATTTGACTCATTTCCCGGTTTACCGAGCCAAGTGGGGCGGTCTGGGGACACCACATCGTCGTATTGCCGGGTGCAATGAGCAGGTCAGAGCCAAGGCATTTAAGGCTCAAAGCGATGAATATAAGGCGCTGGAGTATTTTCTGACTTATATGAGTAATGGCCTGGAGGCCAACGGTCCGGCAACACGAAAATAAATCAGGCTGTTAAGTTGCAAAAAACCGGTCATTTGGCCGGTTTTTTTTTGCCTGATGCTGCAGGATTATCGGGTAAATTGGTTCGCTCTGGATCGAAATTTGTTATTATCCGCGCTCTTTTTTATAGCCGGAACAATGCGTGAATATTAATTTCCAGGCACTGGGCTGTCGATTAAACGAGGCTGAGCTGGAGGGATGGGCGAGTCAGTTTATGAAGCTCGGTCATTCTGTTACCAGTGATAGCGCCGACGCCGATATTGTCGTATTCAATTCATGCGCAGTCACCAGTGAAGCAGATCGTAAGTCTCGTCAACAGATCAATCGATTGCATCGCAACAATCCCAAAGCCAAAATGGTGGTAACCGGTTGTCACGCCAGTTTGAATCCTCAGGTGGTGCAAGATTATCTGGGCGTAGATCTGGTAGTAGGTAATGATGAGAAGGAAGTTCTGGTCGATCGTTTGCTGGAAAATTTTGACATCCCGGTCGAAGAAAATAAGGTCGTGGAGAATTCGCTTTTTTTACGCGGTCGGCATCGAGCATTTATCAAGATTCAGGATGGTTGTCGCTATCGCTGTACCTATTGCATTGTCACTATAGCGCGGGGCGAAGAGCGCAGCCGAAGCGTAGACGAGATTATTTCTGAGATTAGCTTTCTGCACCAGAGTGGCATACAGGAAATTGTTATCACCGGTGTTCACGTCGGGGGCTACGGTAGTGATACTGGTAGCAATCTATATATCCTGCTGAGTGAAATTTTGGCTCGTACCGATATCCCCAGAATCCGGCTGGCTTCTGTAGAGCCCTGGGATTTACCCGATAATTTTTTCGAATTATTCCAGGATGATCGCCTCATGCCGCATATGCATCTACCCATTCAAAGTGGCAGTGATAGCGTTTTAAGACGGATGTCACGGCGTTGCAAAACAGCCGAATTTACCCGCATCGTCGAAAAGGCCCGGTCGGCTATTCCACTGTTTAATATTACCACCGACCTCATTGCAGGCTTTCCGGGAGAATCCGAGCAGGAATGGCAGCAAACCATGAAATACATCGAAAGTGTCGGGTTTGGACATATGCATATTTTTACTTTCTCGCCTCGCGAGGGTACTAAGGCCGCAACCCTGTCCGGTCAGGTAGATAAAGCCACAAAGAAAGCGCGTAGTCGAGAAATGCACGAACTCGCGGCAACACTAAAAAGAAAAGAACTTGAGCGACATATAGGGTCAACCGCATCGGTGCTTTGGGAGCAGGAGCTTAATACGGGTCAATGGCTTGGTTATACGGAGCATTATCATAGGATTACTTCTGATAATGGCGATATTTGTGGTGCATCAACTATTTCATCAGTTGGTATTGATCAGGTGGATACTTCTAGGTTGATGCTGAGGATTTTTAATCGGAAAAGTGGGGTTATGGTTGATTTTCCTGATTAAACAGGTATCTGGGGAGCTAATTACTGCCTTTAGCTTATCTGTCCAGATCGAGTTAGTTCCGAGATTGGTGAATTAATACGCCATCCCACCAACTGGATATCAATACTCGAAATTAAACCAGATTGTTAGGGCTTCAATAACTGATTTCAAATAGTTTTGTGCGTACCTTGAGGAGGGGGTGGTAGCGTCTTCACTGCTGGTATATGTGATGCTGACCCGCCTGCTGCTTCTGAAACAGGTGAGCCGTCCTTTTGCGAAGCTCCGGAGAATATCTACCAGTTTTACTCATAAGGGCAATTCTCTCTAAAGAAATAGACCCTCCGGCAATTCCAGGGCGATTAAGAACGAGACTGAGTTCTTTGGTAACATATCCCTGATACTAAAACACGACCAAATACCGTAAGCTTGTCTTTATCCAGGTAACAGAATTTAAAATATTTGGTGATAACCAAATCTCAACGACTTACTATGACCTCAGAATCACAAAAAAAACAACGTAACTTCTTCCGTCGGAAACGTATTAGGGCAACTGACTTTGAATTCGATCAAAGTCAGAGCATCAAAGATGACATTGCAAGAAAATATAATTTCGAAGGCGATTTGCTCGATATATTTGTAAACAATACGGGGATGCTTGTTTACAAATGGCATCACTATATCCCGATTTACGATAGATACTTTTCTAAGTACCGAGGTACAGAGGTACGATTTTTGGAAATAGGTGTGTCAAAGGGTGGCAGTCTACGAATGTGGCGTAAGTATCTAGGCAAAGATGCGATCATATATGGAATCGATATTGACCCTGATTGTGCTCGATATAATGGTATACATGGAGAAGTCCGTATTGGATCGCAAACTGATCCTGATTTTTTGGCATCGGTGATTAAAGAGATGGGAGGAGTGGATGTGGTTTTGGATGATGGTAGCCACAAAATGGAACATATCCGTACTACGCTCGAAAAAGTCCTTCCGAAGGTAACTGATGAAGGGATATACATGATAGAAGACCTCCATACTTCCTACTGGCCAAATTATGGGGGTGGGCACGCATCAAAAAAGAATTTTTTTAATTTGGTGAGGCTATTAATTGATGATATACACCATTGGTATCACAACAAAGGGATAAGACTTCCGAAAGTATCCAGCCACTGTCGCTCGGTTCATATCTATGACTCTATAGTCGTTTTCGAGAAAGGTGAAATGATACGCCCAACCAATTCACAGATTATTTGAACCGATTAACGGTTCATCTATTTTTTTCGTTTCTTTTTAATATGGTAAAAACCCATTTCATTTACTTCACCTTGAATAATAGCTTGCGTCTTAATCGACTGATAACTAAGTTTTTTAGAAAAAATATTCCCCCAAAACAATTCTGGGCACCTTGACCCTCGTTTATCTTTGGGCAAATTTCGTTCTGCAATTGGTATTTCCAGATTGTCCAGGTCCAATGCTTGAATAGCAGAGGGCTTAAAAATAAGACAATCGATAGCAACATAACAACTGTCTTTAACAACGTAATTGGGGTGAATAATTTCTCTAAATATAACATCTTTTCCACTAGTTAAATGTGACTCGAAAATTTCTTTAGATTTAATATAAACATCGTCGTGAGAATAGACGACAAAATTTGGCGCCTCATTCAATTGGGATAAATGCTTTGAAACCAATTTGAGAGTGGCGGCTAAAGAGTAAGTGCAGCCAATTTTATGGCCGAGTTTCTTCGGGTGATTAATTATATTCGGCCCAAACTCTTCTTCCGTCAAAGTCAATCCGTCAGAAAACAAGAAAAATTCTGAATCTGGATACATCGATTTTGAATTTGAAATATTTTCTTTCAGTAATGCCAGATCTAGATGGGTGTTGTGACAAAAATATATTTTCATAAAAAGCTCAAAATAACCTGATTTAATTAATAAAAGCCCGCCTCGCCCCCTCGAATTCCTGATAATGAGAATGATTAATTAAAAGGCAGGAGAGGCCCGACTCTCCATTGTCCTTAGGTGATTTTATATTAACATTTTCTTTGGCTTACTCAATGAGTTTGCTATGATGATGGCCTTGCTGACCAGTCTTGATGGTCGCATTCAATTCATAATAGCCTCAAATACACTTCCAAAACCATGCGCGGACACCACAATAAAACTATCAAACAAAGACTAAAATGGTGGTGGAGCACCCGGGTACTTGGTCTATTCAACATGCGCTTGAAACGGCTGTTTACGCCAGATTCAAACCCTCCGAAGCGAGTATTTGAATTTGAGAGATTAGCGCCGCCATTATCAGACCCGGATAAAGACGGGATAACAGTTATCCTGACAGCCTATCGCAGGGTTGAATATTTAGCGGAACAGATTAAAGCTATTCGAGCCCAGTCTCTGCCGCCCACAGAAATATGGGTATGGACCAATGCGAGTCCAGATCAGCTGGTGGATATTTCTCTTCTGGCAGACAGGGTGGTCGTCTCGAATACCAACTGGCTATTTTGGGGGCGGTTTGCTCTTGGCAATTTGGCAAGAACCGGATTTGTCGCATTCTTCGACGATGATACTCTCCCACAACCGCGCTGGTTCGAAAATTGTCTTAACACTATATCGCAAGGAACCGATGGGATCCTGGGTGGCTCGGGAGTACTGCTTCCTGTCGAAGGTGGTTACTCGAGTAAAAACAAGGCAGGGTGGAATGGAAGGCATCTTGATGAAGTGTCTGAAGTTGACCTGGTAGGGCATGCCTGGTTTATGCGCAAAGAATACCTGCAATTTATGTGGCGTGAGGAACCGTGCTCATGGGAGAACGGTGAGGATATTCACCTAAGCTATATGGCACTTAAGCATGGTGATATCAAAACCTACGTGCCTCCCCATCCTGAGAGCGATGAGTCGTTATGGAGCTGTCGCCCAGATTTCGGTAAGGTCGTTGGACGTAAAAAAGTGGCGACTTTTAAAACTAAAGACCATCGAACAACCCGCTCAAATATTGTTGATAATTATAGGAAAGATGGTTGGGTAATTGTTGAGGAAAAACAGGCGGCCGCTACAAAATCATTCGCTGGAGACCTGATTAAGTTCAATGAAAAACTAAGGCGGGGAGATAACTTCTCTTTTGTCAGATTCGGCGATGGTGAGATGATAGTTATCAACGGTGAAGGCATTAATCTTTCGGAAAAGTGTAATGGTGAGCATAAATATACTCCGAATGATCTGGTCGACGAAAAGCATCGTCAAATTCTGGCTGACTCCCTTACCTACGATAACGATCAATATTTCGTCGGCTTACCCTGTAGTTGCTGTGTGGGCGAGGAAAAATGCCATCGAATAAGGCAGCAGTCCCAGCAAAGCGAAGAAAGGTTAACCTGGGCTAATCTTTTCGTGAATGCTAACTATTCTATTTTTCTCGAACAAACGATACCCATAATTCAGTCAAAAAAAGTCAATATCATTTGCCACGAAAAAGCACAGATAGAAGATCTGCCGTTTGAAATTAGCAAAGATTTCCGAATAGGATCAAATGCCTGGGTCAACAACTATCAGGAAGCGTTAAAAGACACACAAGAATATATTGAATCTAATAAAATCGAAAACGAAGTGTTTATATTCTGCGCGGGGGTGTTAAGTAACATGTTAATATATCAGTTAACCCGTATGCATCCTGATAATACCTATCTTGACCTGGGATCCGTGTTTGATGTAACAATGGGTCTGGGGCAAACACGTAAATACCTGAAGGGTAGTAAAAGGCGGCTAAAGAAAGTTTGCGTCTGGTAATGATGTTACCGATGCGGCCTTTGAGTTATCCGCTACCCAGCGAACTATTAATATAATGAAATACAAAATTCTATCCGTATTCGGGACAAGACCTGAAGCGATTAAAATGGCTCCACTCATTAAAAGCATAATGGCTGACTCGCAAATTGACTCATATACATGTGTAACCGCTCAGCACAGGGAGATGCTTGATCAAGTGCTGGATCTATTTGAAATCACCCCGGACTTTGATTTGAATATTATGAAATCTGGTCAGGATCTCACACACATAACCTCGGCAGTACTGCAAAAGCTGATGCCGGTTCTACAAGAACTCAAACCAGATCGAGTTCTAGTGCACGGAGATACTACTACCACAATGGCTGCCGCGATGGCCGCCTTTTATCAGCATATACCCGTTGGGCATGTTGAAGCCGGACTACGTACGGGGAATATCAAGTCCCCCTGGCCGGAAGAAATGAATCGAAAAGTAGTGACTTCGCTAGCCGATATCCATTTCGCACCGACTCGTCAAGCTTATGCTAATTTGATAGGAGAGAACGTAACCCCGGAAAGTATCGTCGTAACCGGAAACACGGTGGTCGATGCCACACTAATGATCTCGGAGTTACTTAATTCGGACACAGAAATGCAAAGCAAGTATGCTGACCAGTTTTCCTTTATCGAAAAGGATAAGAAACTTATCCTGGTAACAGCGCATCGACGCGAAAATATAGGATCAGGAATAGAGGGGATTTGCACAGCAATAATGCAGCTGGCAAGTAGAGGCGATGTACAAGTAGTTTATTCCGTACACCCCAATCCCAGAGTCAGGGAGCCCGTTACAAAAGTCCTGGGTAATATTAATAATGTCAAGCTACTAGATCCTTTGGATTATTTGCCATTTATCTATTTAATGAATCGGTCGCATATTATTCTTACCGACTCCGGCGGTATTCAGGAGGAAGCTCCTTCGCTGGGTAAACCTGTTCTTGTGATGCGTGATACGACGGAACGACCAGAAGCAGTTGACGCTGGAACAGTGAAACTCGTGGGAACAGATTCAGCGACCATCGTTGACTCGGTAACAGCTTTGTTAGAAAACCACAGTGAATATCAACGAATGGCCTACGCTCACAACCCTTATGGTGATGGTCACGCTTCAGAGAAAATTGTTGATTTCCTCAATAAACTCCATTTACATTAATCGAAATTCCTAGCTATGGTCGAAATCTCTTCTATGCCAGAGTGGCTCGCCGCGCTACACAATTATTTTTTCCGCTTTGCTGACCGAATAATACCCTCGAAATGGTTCCTGTCGCATTTGCCTTCAACTGACGAAAGGACTTCCTATACCGGTCGGCTATCAATTGAAATCGTTAGCCACTGCTGGAATTATTCTCATTTGCTGGCCTATAACCTCAGTTCACTGGTCAATTACCCACCGCAGAATATCGATGTCACTATGACCGTATTCCACTCTCTAGAGGATCAGAATACCGTCAATATGCTCGAGTACTTTTCTACATTTAAGGTTCCTGGAGTAAAGTGGAACTGGCAGCAATTGCCGACTGAGCAGCTACTAAGAAGAGCAATAGGTCGTAATAAGGCCGCGCTCGAAACCAAAGCGGACTGGATCTGGTACATTGATTGTGACCTGATTTTCCACCAGGGCTGTCTCGACTCGCTAGCTTCATCTTTACAAGGTAGAAAGGATGCTTTGCTATACCCGAAATCGGAATACATCACCTCGCTCCTGGAAGATGAAAACCCGATTTTAAATAATGGCCAGAATCCGAAGCTTATCGATATTGATCCGTCTATATTCCATATCAGATATATCCCAAGAGCCGTTGGCGCGTATCAAATTACCCATGGAGACATCGCCAGGGCCTGCGGATATTGTAATAATATTCGGGTCTATCAGACTCCGACGCGAATATGGCGTAAAACCTATGAGGATCGAACTTATCGATGGCTACTGGGAACCCAGGGAACAACCATAGACGTTCCTGGCATTTATAGAATTCGTCATGTGTCCAAAGGGCGTTACATTAAAGGGAGCTTTTGGTCAAAAGTTCGGAGCTTTGTGCGTATGACTGAATCGAAGTTAGATGAAAAGCGTTCAGGAAAGGCAGGCCAGGAATAAATTTTCGAAATATCGTAATACATAGCGTCATTCGAATTTTTGGTGCTAGACAAAAAAGAATCCCGGATACTTATGAGTTATAAAAACGAGTCCGCAGGATGCTACATCCTACAGGATGAAAACGTCATCGAGAAACTCGAATGCAAACATTTCGAGGCGGGCTACTGGCAGGACAAGCCGGGTTTCAGTTTAGTCGATGGCGGGCGTGGTGGCAGCGTAAAGATTAGAATTGGTAATCAGACCGCTATATTAAGGCAATATAGACGCGGTGGATTGGTGACGCATATTTCGAAGGATTGCTATCTCTGGTTAGGCAGGAAAGGTTCACGTCCCTGGCGAGAGTGGCACTTATTGCAGCAGGCTAGCCAGGCGGGCTTACCAGTAGCGAAACCATTAGGTGCCTGTGTCTGGAAAAGAGGTTTGCTATATCGTGCAGCTATTATGACGGCTTATCTAGAAGGCACAGATACGCTGGCTGAGCGGCTGGTTCACTCGCCGATTGATCGCGATACCTGGTTTCGACTCGGGTCATTGTTGAAAAAAATGCAGTCGCTTGGTTTTCGTCATGCCGATTTAAATGCCAATAATTTGCTTATCGATCAGGACTCGAAGTTTTATATTATCGATTTTGATAAAGGGCGGATAATGAAAAAGCTGGATAACTGGCAATGGGCTCCCCTGTATCGTCTGCAACGTTCGCTGGTAAAAATAGATCGACAGCAAACGCTGCACTATGGTGACCAGGACTGGCAGGCGCTTATGGATGGTTATCAGTCCAGCTTATAAATAGGGTCTTATCTCAGCGAGATAGCGCTCAGGCATATTGTCGCTTTGTTGTACCTGGATTCGGGCTTTGTCGGCCAGCTCCCGCGCATATTCCGGGTTAGCCAGCAGGTATTCAATCTGTTGCCAGCAATCCTGCATATCAGCCACCTGAATAATTCCATCAGAGAGCGCATCAATATCCTGACGAATATTGCTATCTGATGGGCCGGTGATAATTGTACAACCCAGGTTCGCCGGTTCGATCAAATTATGACCGCCGGTTTGATTGAAGGAACCACCCATAATGACGATTTCTGCATGGGCCATGAAGGCCTTTAATTCACCGAGGGTATCCGCCAGGTAAACCTCTGTCCGGTCTGTGATTACCTGTTCATCACTGCGGACTGCGAAATTAATATCTAAATCAGTTAATTGTTTTTGAATGCTCCGGCTGCGGGTCGGATGCCTTGGCGCGATGACTATCAGTTTATCTTGCCTGTCTGTTGGTCGCTGTTTTATAAACTGAAGTTCTTCGTCTTCATGGCTCGAAGCCAATAGCAGGTAATCACGCTCGACTAGCCCGGGTAGATTTTCTGTGTTACCAGAATGGGATTTGAGGTTGCCGATAATTTTAATTTGTTCAGAGTCAGCCCCCAGACCAATTAAGTTATCACGGTCCTGTTCATTTCGGGTTAAAAACAAGCCTATATTTGCCAGGCATCTACGCAGCAAATAGCGGACATAGATTGGCGCCTGGACAGATTTATCCGATAGTCTGGCGTTAACCTGGACAATCGGTACGCCATTTTTCGCAGTCTGATATAAAAGCTCCGGCCAAAGCTCTGTCTCCATGAGTAAGCAAAGTTTGATCCTGTGTTGGTTAACAAAGCGCCGACAAAAAACAAAAAAATCGACCGGGATGATTCCAGGCTCAACAGCAGATGAAAAATTACTTTTTATCGCCTGATAACCCGTGGCAGTAAAGCTGGTAAACAGGATCGGCTCTCC